>DASXRH010000133.1:0-15985 GCA_036506715.1 Acidimicrobiales bacterium | reverse complement strand
CTGCACAACCCGGCCAACCGCAATCGGGCGGCGCCACTGACCTACGAGCAGTTCCGCTACGCCTTCGCCAACGCCGTGCCCGAGGACGAGGCCCACCAGCTGTACGAGGACTACTCGGTGCCGGGGCCCGGCAAGCCGGTCTTCCAGGCGGCGAGCGCCAACATCAACCCCCGCAGCGAGGCCAGCGTCGAGGTGTCCAACGCCATGAGGGGGCCCCTGCTCGTCATCTCGGGCGAGCGCGACCACACGGTCCCCCGGGCCGTCGCCCACGCCTCGTACACGCGCCACCAGAAGCACTCGCCCGCCCCGGTCGAGTTCATCGAGATCGCCGGGCGGGGCCACTCGCTCACCATCGACAGCGGCTGGCAGGAGGTCGCCGACACGGCGCTCGACTTCCTGGCCCGCCACGACCTCGGGCCCGACGGCTGAGCGACCCCTCCCCCACCACCGCCATCGCCGGACTGTCGTGGTGGCACAGCATCGAGGTCGCGCCCGGGGTCGTGACCCCTGGTCCCTGGGACCTGCGCCCGGCGGCCCGGCGGATGCCGTGGCCAGGGCCCCTGGCGGGCCTGCGCTGCCTCGACGTCGGCACCATGGACGGCTTCTGGGCCTTCGAGCTCGAGCGCCGGGGCGCGGCCCAGGTCGTAGCCATCGATCTGGTCGATCCGGTGCGCGAGACCTTCGCCACCGCCGCCGGCCTGCTGGGCTCGCGGGCCGTCTACCGCCGGCTCGACGTCTACGACCTCGATCCCGACGACATCGGGCAGTTCGACGTGGTGGTGGCCGGGTTCGTGCTGCAGATGCTCCGGGACCCGCTCCGGGGGCTCGCCGCCATCCGCCGGGTGTGCCGGGGCCACCTGCTGCTGCTCGACACCGTCAGCTGGCCGCTGTGCGCCATCCCGGCACCGCTCGCCCGGCTCGACGCCCGCCGCGACGGCCGCGAGGCCTTCGTCTTCAACCGCCGGGGCCTGGCCCGGGCGCTGACCGTGGCCGGCTACGAGGTCGAGGCGCTGACCCCCAGCTTCCGCGACGTCTACGGCCCGCGGCCCGAGGGCGAGACCGTCTCGCTGCGGACCCGGGCCATGTACGCCCTCGGCACCCGAGGCCGCTCCGCCGCCGCACGGGCCCGACCGGCCCGATGAGTTCGGGCCGCCCCCGCCGTCTAGGTGGGGACGGCTGTGAGTAGGAGGTCCATGGTGGTCGTTGGCGACGCGTCGACGTCGATCGTGGTCCTCGTCGTCGACGGGGTGGAGACGGTGGTGGGGTCCCTCGAGGGGCACGCCAGCCTGGCCGCGGTCGACGCACTGGCGCGCCTGGCCCTCGAGGCCCGGCGGGCCGAGTGCGCCATCCGGGTGCTGGCCCCCTCGACCGCGCTGCGCGAGCTGCTGGACCTCGTCGGCCTGAGCGGCCTCGTCGCCGACAGCCCCCCGGCCTGCGACGGCCCTTAGCCGACGCGCGCGCACCAATACGGCATTCGCCCGATGTGACGCCGCGTGCGGGCGGGTATCACTGCCATGGTGCCGGCATCCCCCGCCGGCCCGAGAACGCGGAAGAGGAGATCCATGACCAGCTACGACACCTTCGGCGCGCGCCGGTTCGGCCGGATGGCCACCGTCGCCGCCGGCACCGCGGCGGCGGCCCTGGCCGTGGCCGGCCTGGCGGGCGCCACGCCGGCCGGCGCATCGCGGAACCCGGCCTTCCTGGCCGGCCAGACGCTCGTCGTCAACGGCACGTCCGCGAACGACAGCCTCGCCCTGCGCCTGGCGACGGGCGACCCCGCCACACTCCAGGTGGACTTCGGCGACGACGGCGTGGCCGACGCCAGCTTCGCCCGCGACGCGTTCACCGCCATCAGGGTCAACCTGCGGGCGGGCGACGACACCGTGCGGATCGACCAGGTCAACGGCGCCTTCGCCGACGAGGCCATCACGGTCGTCGGTGGCAGCGGCGACGACGTGTTCAACGGCGGCGACGGCGCCGAGCACTTCGTCGGCGGCAGCGGCGACGACCAGAACGACGGCAACCGCGGCGACGACACCGCCGATCTCGGCTCGGGCCAGGATGCGTTCCGGTGGGACCCGGGTGACGGCTCCGACACCATCGAGGGCCGGAGCGGCACCGACACGCTCGACTTCAACGGTGCGGGCGCCGACGAGAAGATGGAGCTGGTGCCCAACGGCAGCCGGGCCCTCTTCCTGCGGGATGTCGCCAACATCCGCATGGACATGGACGGCGTCGAGCAGCTCGACCTGACCGCCCTCGGCGGGATCGACACGATGACGGTGGCCGACATGACCGGCACCGACTTCACCCACGCCAGCGTGGACCTGTCGGGTCCGGCCGGGGGCCCGGACGGCGCGGCCGACACCGTGACCGTCGTCGGCACCAACGCCCCGGACGTCGTGTCGGTGGCGGCACCGGGGGCGGTCGAGGTCACCGGCCTGCAGACGCAGGTGTCCATCCCCGGCAGCGAGACCCTCGACACGCTGCGGATCACCACCCTGGCGGGCAACGACGAGGTCAGCGTCGACCCCGGCGTGGCGGCCCTCATCGGGGTGGTGGTCGATCTCGGCGCCGACGAGGTCTGATCGCAGTCCGGGTCGGGTCGGGACCTTCCCAGGAGGTCCCGGCCCGGCCCTCACGCGCGGACGAGGTGCTCCAGCACCCGGCGGGTCTTGGTCTCCTGCTCGGCGGGGATGGCGAGGCCCAGGGCCCGCACCCCGGCCTCCAGCGCCGGCTGGACCGATTCGGCCTCGGCGGGTGACCCGGCCCGGGCCGACAGCTCGAGGAAGTCGAGGTCACCGACGACCCAGCGCTCGGCCACCAGCCGGCCGGGCACACCGGCCACCTCGAGGTCCTTCCAGCGCACGGCGGCCACCGGCGGGAGCAGGGTGAGCGCGTCGAGGTCGACGGCGATGGGGGCGCAGTCGGCCAGGAAGCGCTCCTGGTCGTCGTCGAACAGCCGGCTCACGGGCTCGGTGCCGGCCCGCACGCCGGCGATGCGGCCGGCGGGCCGGTCGGCGTCGAGGGAGGCGGCCAGCACGTGGCGGGTGCCGGCCCAGTCGTGCTCGACCCGCAGGTCGTCGTCGTGCTGCCACCGTCCGGTCAGCTCGGACCGCCGCACGGGCCGCAGCTTGGCGGTGGAGTCGTCGGCCTCGCCCTCGTTCTCCCGCGCCCGCAGGATGACGCGGGCATCCAGCAGGACCAGGGCGTCGCCGCCGGCCCGCCGGTCCTCGAGGAACGACACCGTGCGCCGCTGGCCCGGGCGGTCCAGCCCCAGGGCGTCCAGCGCCGCGGCCACCTGGTCGTCGGCCAGCGTGACCTTGATCTCGACCGGGTCGGGCACGGCGCCTCCGGGGGGTGGACCCCGGCCGGCTCAGGCCACGTGGTCGGGGATCACCTGCACAGGATGCCGCACCGAACCGTCGGGCACGGTGCGGATGCTCTGGCTGCACAGCGGGCACACCGTGGCGCCGTCGTCGTCGGTGCAGCTGGCCCGCAGCCGCCACCCCGACGCCCGGCACGGCACGCGGCCCCGGCCGGGGCGCCCGGCCCGGACGGCCCGGGACATGCGGCCCAGTAGCTCACCCATGGTGCCGGTCCGTGGTGGGCCCGCCGGCGCCGAAGCGCAGGGGCCGGACGACATCGCGACTGCGCTCGACCGCCGCCAGGCGGCGCTGCAGCTCGGCGATCTGGCGCTCGTGAGCCACCTGGCTGGCCATCGCCTCGTAGTGGGTCACGGCGAAGGGCTTGTGGACCTCGCCGACACGCACGGGCAGGGGCACGGTGACGGGCACGGGCCCGGGGCCGGTGGTCTCGAGCTTGGCCAGGCGTTTCTCGAGCTCGGCCAGACGACGCCCGCTGCCATCGGCCGGGACGACGGCCGGTCGCGGGCGGCTGGTGAGGTACACGGCCGTGGACGCAGCCGTGCAGATCCCGATCAGTGACAGCAGTCCCCTCGCTGCTCGGTCCACGGGCGTCTCCTCATCCTCTTCGTGATCTACAGATCAGGGAATCGGTCGGCACACATCGGTGCACTGTCCACGTTGCTGGTTCGTCCCCAGTATCCATCTGTTCGACACGGACCGCAAGGTGTTCCCGACGCTGAGTAGATCCTTCCCAGCGGATGCCGCCTGCGGCGATGCCCAACGCGGTGAGCAGGCATCGCCGCAGGTCACGGCCTCAAACCTGGTCGAACTCGCCCTTGGCGACGCCCCCCAGGAACGCTTCCCACTCGGAGGGGAAGAACACGAGCACCGGGCCCTCCCCGAACTGCTTCGTATCGCGCACCGCGACCCGCCCATCCGCCGCAAACCCGACCTCCACGCAGTTGTCGCCACCGCTGGAGAGGCTGGATTTGCGCCAATGCGTGAATGCATCGTCACTCATCATGACGTTCAGTCCTTCCGGATTGATCGGTGGATGGTTCAGCCCACCCACCTGGACAGCACACCTATTGCTGACAGTACGGGGACTTTGCTCTGTATTACCACGCAACGCAAGCGACAATTTGGGCTTGCGCGCACAGAGTGACTGTTCAGCCGCTCGGCGCGCCCCGATCGGCGCGGCACACGGCCGCGCGGGCTCTCCCCGTGACATCGGCGTCAAGTTCGGGCCCCGCGGGCCCGGATGTCAGCGGGCGCCGGCGGTCTGCGCGACGTCGATGAGCAGCTCGAGGCTCTCCTGCATCGGCAGCGCGGCGTCGCGCAGCCGGGCGAAGAGCTCCTCGTACCGCTGGACCTCGTCGTCCCCCGTGAGCACCAGGTCGTCGGTCACGGTGTCGACGGCCACCACGGTGGGGTCGTCGGGATCGGCGAACGTGTAGACGGAGAAGGCGGAGCGGGGCACGCTGAAGCCGTCGATCTCGCACACGACGGGCAGGACCCGGGCGGTGATCTTCGGGTTGCCGTTCACGGTGGCGGCGATGTGGTACAGCTGCGCCTTCACGACCTCGCGGGGGGCGGCCCCGCGGCGGATGGCGAGCTCGTCGATGATCACCTCGTAGGTGGGGCCACCGGGGCGACGCAGCATCCGCTGGCGCCCGACCCGGCCGTCGGCCGCCTTGTCGGCGCTGTAGGTGAGGGCGCCGGCGTCGCGCTCGGAGTCGCCCCGGGCCCGGGTGAACTCGGGCGTCTGCAGCAGACCGGGGATGAACGTCATCTGGAACTCGCGGATCGTCTTGGCCCCGGCCTCGAGATTGGCGTAGAGGGACTGGCGCTCGCCCATCCCCTTGTTCGACTCCCACCAGCCACGCTCGCCCGCCTCGCGGGCGATGGTCATGATCCGCGTCCAGCGGGTGTCGTCGACCGCCAGGGCGTCGAGGATCTTCATCACGTCGTCCGGGTCGACGACGTGGCCGTTCTCGAGGCGGGAGATCTGGGCGCGGCTCTGGCCGATCTTGCGCGCCAACTGCTCGTGGGTCATACCCCCCTCGGCGCGCAGCGACCGGAGCTCAGCGGCCAGCCGCAACCGACGTACATATGGACTGATCATCACCGCCCTCCGGACACCGGCCTACGACGCACGTTACGCCATTCCGCACATCCAGTGAAGCGCGTACGTCCGTGACGGTGACAATCCCACGCAACGCGCTCAGTGCGGAGCGCCGTGCGTACACCGGCACAGAACGTGTTCTAACGGGGCACCTCGCTCAGGTAGGCGTGCAGGAAGGCGGCCCAGCGCTGCTTGTCGACGAACTCGACCGGGTACAGCGTGTTCCCCGCCACGTAGCCGTCGTGGTCCGGATCGTTGTCGAACGCCAGCTGCGAGTCGGGGAAGTAGACGGCCAGGCCGTTGGAGCCGAACTTCCCCTGGCGCTGGGCGGAAGCGTAGTTGGCGATCACGGCCGCCCGGGCCGCGTCGGCCGCCGCGGTCGCCCGCTTGGCCAGCGTGGCGTCGACGCCCGGCGCGGCGACCACCTGGTCGAGGAACCGCACGAGGTCGATCGAGTTGAGGCCGTAGCCGGGCGCGTAGTTCTCGCACGCCTTGCGGGCGCGCTTGAGGGCCGGGAGGTGCGTGGCCAGGTTCTTGGTGGCCTCGGTGGCGAACCGGGACAGCGCCCGGGCCGCGGCCGGCACCTTGGCCAGGTCGACGGCGGACAGCGTGGTGGCGTCGCGGTCGCCGTAGTAGTCGCGGTAGCCGGCCACCATCAGCCGGCCCAGCTCGGCGGCGTCGACCACCCCCGGGTCGGCCACCAGCGGCTTCAGGAAGTTGTCGTAGCTCCACCCGTCGCCCGGCTCCAGCTCCTCGCTGGCCACCATGACCGAGCCGGCGCCCCGCAGGGCGTAGGCGGTCTCCATCATCGACATGAGGCAGGCGTCGAACCCGATGACGTCGATCTTGTCGTCCGCGGTCAGGGCCGCGAGGGCGTCCTGGATCTCGCGGTTGTAGAGCTTGTCGCCGGTGTCCTCGTCGTGGGACACGTAGCGGAACGCCCCGTGCACCCGCATGTCGTCGGGCAGCGGCTCGAGGCTGCCGATCGCGTCGCCCAGCCGGCTGCGGGCCGACGCCCGGGCCCGGGCCACCCGGCCGAGGTCGGCGGCCGAGGCCCGCAGCGTGAGCGCCTGGCCGCGCCGCCAGCCCTGGCCGTGGTCCCACAGGGCGAGCATGGTCCGCTCGGCCGGGTACTCGGTGCGGGCCCAGGTCACGAAGTCGGCCAGCGCCGCGCCGTCGCCCATGTTGACCTGGCCGAGGTCGGCCAGCGCCTTGGCCTCGGTCGGCTTCATGCCCTTGGCCACCCGGTAGCGCAGCGTCTTGGACCAGCCGCCGTACTGGTCGGAGTAGTTGCGCTTGGGCCGCCCGTACTCGACCACCACGTTGACCCGGTCGGTGCTGCCGACCTTGGCCATCTGGTCGAAGTTGAGGAACGAGAACGGCTCCAGGTTGTTCTTGGCGTTGAGGAAGACCATCACGGTCCAGTCCGCCGTCGGGGCTGCCTTGGCTCGGGCCATCCGTCACTCCTGGGGTGGTGGGTCGGGGACGCCGATGCGCAGCGCCTCGCCGCAGAAGGCGAGCAACCCGCTGGTCACCTCGGCGATGATGCGGACCATCTCGTCGTACGGGGGGTGGAAGGGCGTCGGGTTGTCCTCCGCGCCCCACTCGACGGTGAAGGCGAGGACCTTGGTGCGGGACGGGTCGACGAGGTGGCGACTGAACGCGTAGTCGTCGGACGTCCCCGCCGTCGGGTACAGGTTCATCGACTGCTGCACCCGGTAGGTCCGGCCCCGGGCGGCGGTCACGGCCGCCTGCATCTTCGTGGCCAGCCGCACGAGCAGGCGGCGGTCGGCGGCGCCGATGTACTCGCGGTAGTCGTCGTCGGGTCGGCCCCGCCGGCCGTCCCAGTCGGCGTTGGTGAAGGCCATGGTCGGGCGGCGGCTCTGGTTCTCGTCGTCACCCCACGAGTACATGATCAGCTCGCCGTAGCTGTGCAGGTCGACCAGGTAGGCGATGTCGGGGTACCGGTCGAGCAGCCACACCACGTTGGCCACCTCGGGCTCGGAGACGGCCTCGGGGCCCACGTAGACCTCGGGGTGGCACGGCTCGGTCGAGCAGGCCACCGGGGCGTCCGGGTCGAAGTGGGCGGTGAAGTCCCACAGGAAGTCGAAGTTGCGGTTGAGGTCGACCCCGACGCAGGTGCCGTCGCCCGCGGCGGCGCCCCTGGGGGCCGGCCGGCGGTTCTTCCGCCACATGGGGTCGACGGTGAAGCTGTGGTGGCGGCCGTCGGGGTTGACCTGGGGGACGAGGTAGACGTTGGCCTCCTCGACCAGGCGCAGCACCTGGGTGGCGGTGAAGCGGCGGCGGCCGATGGTGATGCCCCGCTTGCCGCGCCAGGCGGCCAGCAGCCGCTCGGCGAAGCCCACCACGATGTCGGCGCTGCCCCACTCCCGGGCGTGGACGCCGCCCAGCACGCAGACGCCGGGCCGGCCGGGGGCCGGTCCCCGCCCGATGCGCAGCGCCCGGCACGTGCGGCCCTCCCAGGTCGGCCGGGGCAGCTCGATCAGCTCGGTCACGGCCCCGTCCGGCCCGGCTACCAGCGCGGCCATGCGCCGGTCGACCTCGTCGACGTCCATGTAGCCGGCCGGGCCGGGGCCCCGCCCGCCGGGGGCGCCGCCCTCGGCCCCGCCCAGGCCGGGGGGCGCCACCTCCTCGACCGTCTCGACCGTGTAGCCGGCCCCGGCCAGCGGGGCGAGGTCGGCGGCCTCGCCGAAGGCCTGGACCGTGTAGCGGCCGTCGGGGAGCCGGCGCAGCGTCTGGCGCACGATGCCCACGCGGTGGACGCGCACGAGGTCCGCCATCGCCCCGGTGTCGGGACCGACGATGTTCACCCGCTGCACCTGCGCCCACCCCGCCTTTCGTGGTCCGCTCGGCTCGCAGAGTAGCGCACCCGGCGCGCCGGGTCCCGACCGCCGCAGGGGGGCGACCGGGACCCGGTGGTGTCGGGATCGTGCTCGGATCAGGCCGCCGGTGCGAAGAAGACGTTCTGCTCGAGGTCACCGCGCGCGATGTCGGTGTTGAGCGAGATGACGTCGCCCAGGTTGCGGCGGAAGTCGATGCCGAACGTCAGCCGGATGAGGGTGAGGTTCGGGTCGTTCCCGAAGAAGAACCGGTCGCCGTCCCGCAGCGCCTGGAACTGCCGGGTCCACATGGCCCGCTGCAGCTCGCCGAACTCCGAGCCGGCCACATGGGCCTCGGCCACCATGCCCGTGAAGGCGTCGAGGTTGCCGGTGCTCCCGTAGATCGCCTTCAGCCGGGCCGCCGTCGTGGTGCGGCGGATGCCGACGGTGGCCGACGACTCGGCCTCCTCGCTACCGAGCGGGATGTCCTGGCCGTCGCGGCCGATCAGGCGGACGAAGTCGAGGCTGTCGGGATCGTTGATCTCGTCGCCCCGGGTCAGCAGCGGATCGGCGGGGAAGGCCTCGGTGCTCTCGCCGGTGATGGCGGTGAAGGAGGCCTTCGGGGCCAGACCGAAGGCCTGCCGCAGCTGGTTGTAGCTGGGCATGCCGTGGTCACGGCCGCGTTCCACGTCGATGGCGCCGAGGTCGATCACACCCCGGAAGCACTCGGGCATGGTCGGGCCGTCGAGGCAACCGGGGTTGCCGGCCACCGGGATCTGGAACAGCACGCTGCGCAGCGAGTTGTCGATCTGCTCGTCGTTGCGGTACTCGGACTCGGAGCCGATGCCCTGGAGTAGCGGCCCCAGCTGGAGCTGGCCGACCAGGTCCGGGTTGAAGAACGCCACGTTGAGCGGCACCACGAACTCGATCTCGTCGCCGACGGGGGTGACCTCGACGCCGGCGGCCTCGAGCGCGTCGAGGGTGGCCTGCGTGTAGCGGTCGGCCTCGGCTTCGACCTCGATCTCGCCGTGGATCATGCTGTGGGCGCGGTAGCCGACCGTGGCGAACTCGTTGCCGAGCGAGGCGTTCACGGCCGGGTTGTAGCCCCGGTAGGCGGGCAGGTTGACGCCCATGGCCGGGAGGAACTCGTTGTAGGTGATGAACTGCTGCTCGGCGATGACGATCCGGCGCGCGATCCGGAACTTGAGGTCCTCGCTCAGGGCCTGCGGCAGCAGGCTCACGATGCGGTTGTGCTCCCGGGCGAACAGCGTCTGCACCGCGGTGAGGCCGATGTTCTCGTTGGCCCGCACGTCGCCGGCCACGACGGCCCGGCCCGGCTGGCCGGCGAGGCGGCCGTTGGTCTCCATCGCCGGCGCGGCGGCGGCGTTGCCCCGGGCGTCGCGCCGCGGCAGGTTGCCGTCGGCGTCGAGCAGCAGCTTGGCGCTGTTGTTGTCGGGGTTGCCGTCGAAGCTGCCGGCACGCAGGAAGTCGAGGCGCTCGTTGGTGCCGCCGTACACGGCCCAGGCGTCGATGTAGGAGCTGACCGTGTTGATCTGCTGGCGGGCGTTGCTCACCCCGGTGCCGGGCGCGGCCGCGGACCGCTGGAACGGGATGCTCCCCACCGTGTTGGTGAACGTCTCCAGCGGGTCACCCGAGTCGAACGGGATGTTGGCCACCTCGCCGTTGCCGTCGCGCAGGCCGAACGTGTGGTCCAGGAACTGGCCCCAGACGAAGCCCCACTGCGAGACGCCCCGCTCCGAGAAGATGTTCTGGTGGACGTCGTTGAAGATCCGGTTGCTGACCGACCGGGTGTTGGGTCCCGTGACCGGCTTGCTGCGGCCGTCCGCGTAGCGCGCGGGTGCGACGCGCAGGTACTGGGTGCCGGCCTTGCCCTGGTCGGGGCGGAACCGGTTGTTGCCGCTGCCGTCGAGGGTTTGGGGCGGGTCGTTCAGGTCGGCCCCGGCCCCCGGGGACACCAGAGTGGCCCCCAGTCCGACGACGAGCGCCACCGACAGGACCAGGGACGCCCGGCTCCGTCCCGGTTTGTGCGGTGATCGCCCTGTTCGGGGATTGCCCCTCCGCGTGGAAGACCTCTGTTTCGTTCGCACGACTGCCCCCCTCGGCATGGGGTCCACGGATCGCGTGCGGGGAGACGCGACGTGACCACCCCCGATGGGCACCGCACCGTGCCCGTCGGCGTCCCCGTCACGGACCGTGTATGACCCGTGTTAAGTGTCTCGATCCTCGTCCTCTGTGGACACAGCGTCAATTGTCCCCGTCCGGAGACCCCTCAACGGCAATATGACGCCAGTTCCGGGGAATCCTGTCACCCGAACGGGGGACACGAGCACCGTGTGTCGCATCAGGCGATGGGCGCGCCACCACGGGTGCGCGAGCCGTCACGTCCTCGGCGGCACCTGTCGCCTGACCGGTGATCTCGGTCACATCCCCTGGCGCTCGTGCGGCCTTGAGCGTACGCTCAAAGCGATCGCTCACAGCGGGTGGTCGCCAGCGAGGAGGCGTGCCGATGGTCCCCGTCCCGTCCGAACCCGGATCCGGACTCTCGCTCGACCACCTCGCCGCGCTGTTCGGGGTCGACGACCTGGCCGAGCGGCTGGCCGCGGTCGACGCCCGGCTGGTCGACGCGCTCGACGGCGACGGCGCCCTGCTGGGCCGGGACTCGGTCCGGGTCGCCGGCACCGGCGGCAAGCGGCTGCGCCCCCTGCTCACCGTCGTGTCCGCCGCGCTCGGAGGCACCTTCGACGAACGGGTCGTGGCGGCGGCCGCCGCGGTCGAGCTGGTCCAGGTGGGCTCGCTCGTCCATGACGACATCATCGACGGGGCCGCCACCCGGCGGGGCCGGCCGACCATCAACGCCGCCGCCGGCCTCGAGACCGCCCTGCTGGCCGGCGACTTCATCCTGGCCCGGGCGGCCGCGCTGGCCGCCGAGGTCAGCGCCGAGGCGGCCGGTGTGCTGGCCGGGGCCCTCGGCGACCTGTGCGAGGGCCAGGTGCTCGAGATGCGGGACGCCCACGACCCCGGCCGCAGCGTCGACGCCTACCTGGCCTCGGTGCGGGGCAAGACGGCGGCCCTGTTCTCCTGCGCCTGCCACCTGGGCGCCCTGTGCGGCGGCCTGTCCGACCGCAACACGCTGGCGCTGTCCCGCTACGGCGCCGCCTTCGGGATGGGCTTCCAGGTGCTCGACGATGTGCTCGACGTCATCGGCGACGCCGAGCGGATGGGCAAGCCCACCGGCACCGACATCGCCGGCGGCGTCTACACCCTGCCCGTCCTCGGCGCGCTGGCAGGTCCCGACGGCGACGAGCTGCGCCGGCTGCTCGAGGGTCCCGACACGTCCCCCGGTGCCGGGGCCCTCGAGCTCGTCCGTCGCTCCGGCAGCGTGGCCGACGCGCTCGCCACCGCCGACCGCTACGACGACGAGGCCCGCCGCCAGGTCGACCACCTCAACCAGACGGCGGTGGGCGAGGGCCTGGCCCTCTTCCCCCGCACCTACGCCACCTGGGCGCTCGAGCAGCTCATGGACCGCCGCTACCTCGCGGTCCCCCTGACCGCCCCGGGCTGAGAAGATGCGGACCGTGCCCGACACGCGCAGCCGCATCGTCGACGCCGCCCTCCAGGCGCTGCGGGCCGAGGGGATCGCCGGCATCAGCGCCCGCACCATCGCCCGCCACGGCGGGTTCAACCAGGCGCTGATCTTCTACCACTTCGGCTCCGTCGAGGGCCTGCTGGTGGCGGTGGCCCGCAGCGAGAGCGAGCGGCGCTCCGAGCTGTACGCGCCGGCGCTGCGCGAGGTCACGACGCTGGCCGACCTGGTGGGGGTGGCCCGCCGCCTCCACGACGAGGAGTTCCAGAACGGCGCGGTCGCCACCCTCACCCAGATGCTGGCCGGGGCGGTCGGGTCCGACGAGCTGGCCCTGGGCATCCGCGAGGCCCTGGCCCCCTGGACCACCCTGGTGCGCGACACGGTGACCCGGCTGCTGGCCGACACCCCCTACGCCGGCCTGCTGCCCCACGAGGACCTGACCGCCGCGCTGGCCGCACTGTTCCTCGGCATCGAGCTCTACACGGGGCTCGACCCCGAGGCGGCGACCGGGTCGCTGTTCACCACGATGGGGGCGGTGGCCGCGCTCATCGACGGGCTGCTGCGGGCGGGCGAGATCGTCACACCCCGGCCGTAGGCTGACCACTCCCATCCCGATCCGGCGAAGGAGCCCCGATGGCCAGCAGCGCCCGCAGCGGCATCGCGACCGACGAGCTGTCCGGCGACGTCCGTCCCCAGGACGACCTGTTCCGGCACGTCAACAGCCGCTGGCTGGCCGAGACCGAGATCCCGCCCGACCGGGCCGCCCACGGCGCCTTCCACGCCCTGCACGACCAGGCCGAGCTCGACGTCCGGGCCCTGGCCGAGGTGGCCGCCGCCTCCGACGCGCCCGCCGGCAGCGACGAGCGCAAGGTCGGCGACCTGTGGGCGTCGTTCATGGACGCGGAGGGTGCGGAAGCGCGCGACGCCGCCCCGCTGGCCGACGACCTGGCCGCCATCCGGGGGCTGTCGTCGCCGGATGAGCTGGCCGCCCTGCTCGGCCGGCTCCAGCGCCACGGCACGCCCGGGCTGGTGGCCTGGTACGTCGACACCGACGGCGACGACGCCACCCGTTACGTCGTCAACCTGGTGCAGAGCGGGCTGGGCCTGCCCGACGAGGCCTACTACCGCGACGACGCCTACGCCGAGGTCCGGGCCGCGTACGTCGAGCACGTGGCCACCACACTCGCGCTGGTCGACGAGCCCGACCCGCAGGGCGCGGCCGAGCGGATCCTCGCCCTCGAGACCGCCCTCGCCGCCGGCCACTGGACCACGGTCGACAGCCGCGACGCCCTCAAGACCCACAACAAGCGCACGCGGGCCCAGCTCGACGAGCTGGCGCCGGGGTTCGACTGGGCGGCATGGCTCGCCGGCCTGGGGGCGCCCGAGGGCGCGTTCGACGAGGTGGTGGTCCGCCAGCCCGACGCCGTCACCACCGCCGCCCGGCTGCTGGGCGAGGTGCCGCTGGCCGACTGGCGGGCGTGGCTGGTGTTCCACCACGTCCGGGCGTCGTCGCCCTACCTGTCGTCACGCTTCGTCGACACCAACTTCGCCTTCTACGGCACCCGCCTGTCCGGGATCCCCGAGCTGCGCGAGCGATGGAAGCGGGGGGTGGCCGTGCTCGAGGGCGGGCTCGGCGAGGCCGTCGGGCAGCTCTACGTGGCCCGCCACTTCCCGCCCGAGCACAAGGCGCACATGCAGCGGCTCGTGGGCTGGCTCGTCGAGGCCTACCGCGTCGACATCGAGGCGCTCGACTGGATGTCGCCCGAGACCCGGCAGCGGGCCCTCGACAAGCTCGACCGGTTCACGCCGAAGATCGGCTACCCCGACCGCTGGCGCGACTACAGCGCGTTGACCATCGACCGCGACGACCTGCTGGGCAACGTGCGGCGGGCCGACGCCTTCGAGACCGACCGCAACCTGGCGAAGTTGGGCGGTCCCATCGACCGTGACGAGTGGCACATGACGCCCCAGACGGTCAACGCCTACTACAACCCCGGCATGAACGAGATCGTCTTCCCGGCGGCCATCCTGCGCTGGCCCTTCTTCGACCCCGAGGCCGACGACGCCGTCAACTTCGGGGGCATCGGGGCGGTCATCGGCCACGAGATCGGCCACGGGTTCGACGACCAGGGCAGCCGGTACGACGGCGACGGCAACCTGTCCGACTGGTGGACCGACGACGACCGCAAGGGCTTCGACGCCCGGGCCCAGGCGCTCATCGCCCAGTACGACCGGTTCGAGCCCGAGGCCCTGCCGGGCCAGCACGTCAACGGCGCGCTGACCGTCGGCGAGAACATCGGCGATCTGGGCGGCATCACCATCGCCCACAAGGCCTACCGGCTCAGCCTCGACGGCACCGCGGCCCCCGAGATCGACGGACTGTCGGGCAGCCAGCGGGTCTTCCTCGGCTGGGCCCAGGTGTGGCGCATGGTGGTCCGGCCCGAGGAGCAGGTCCGCCGGCTGGCCATCGACCCCCACTCGCCGCCCGAGTTCCGGGCCAACGTGGTGCGCAACCTCGACGAGTTCGTCGATGCGTTCGAGGTCGACGAGGGCGACGGCATGTGGCTGGCCGAGGACGAGCGGGTCCGCATCTGGTAGCCGGTGCCCGAGGCGGCCCGCCCGGCGGGAGCTGTAGGCGTCAGGCGTCGACGCGCGGGTGGGGCTCCGAGTGGGCCCAGTCGGCCAGCAGGGTGCGCAGGGCCATCAGCAGCAGCAGCGGCTGGTCGAGCATGGCATGGTGGCCGGCCTCGGGCACCTCGATCACCGGGGTGACGCGGCCGAGGGCCTCGAACATGGCCTTGCCGATGTCGGCGGTCACCAGGCCGTACTCCGAACGGAGCAGCGCCAGCCGGCAGCGGACGGCCGACAGGTAGGGCAGGGCGACCGAGCGCATGCCCCCGGCGAACTGGGCGAACACCTGGCGGTCGAACTTCCACCGCCACCCGCCCTCCACCCGGCGTAGCGAGTGGCGGGCCACGTTGTCGATGACGTAGTCGAGGTAGTGGGCCTGGGGTGGCACTGTGCGGAACCGGCGCAGCGCGTCGTCGAGCGTGAGGTAGGTGCGGGGCGCCCCGAACGCGGTGCCGATTCGGGCGGCGTCGAGCTCGGGGTCGGGCTCGGTGACCGGCGAGTCGCACACGACCGCCCCGGCCAGCCGGTCCGAGTGGATGGCGGCGGTGGCGATGGTGACGAACCCGCCCATGCTGTGGCCCACCACCACCGGCGGCCCGGCGATGCCGCCGGCGCCGGCCACCGCCATGACCTCGTCGGTCCAGCGGTCGAGCGAGTACTCGGGCCGGTGGTCGGAGTCGCCGTGGCCGGACAGGTCGATCGCCAGCACGCGGAAGTCGCCGGCGAACGGGGCCGCGACGTGGGTCCACCAGTGGGCGTGGGCGCCGCCGCCGTGCACGAACACCAGCCCCCGGCGGCCGGGGGCACCCCAGGCCAGGTAGTGGACGGCGGCCCCGGCCACGGTGACCTCCTCGTCCCGGAAGGGCTCGGCGAGCGCCCGGCGGAACCAGCCGGGGGCCGTCGGCGCGGGCGGGGCGATCACGGGCCTCAGACTAGGGAGCCGCCGATACGGTAGGCCGCATGACCACGGACACGAGCACGGCGCCCGACTTCCGCCTCCCGTCGGTCACCGGGGGCGAGGTCGCGCTGTCCGACCTGGGGGGCACGCCCGCACTGCTGGTGGCGTTCCTCTGCAACCACTGCCCGTACGTGCGCCACGTCGAGTCGGCCCTCGGCCGGTTCGCGGCCGAGGCGCTCCCCCGGGGGCTGACCACGGTGGCCATCAGCGTCAACGACATCGTGTCCCACCCCGACGACGACCCGGCCCACATGGCCGAGCAGGCGGCGCGGGCCGGCTTCGGCTTCCCGTACCTGTACGACGAGTCCCAGGACGTCGGCCGCGCCTACGGCGCCGTGTGCACCCCCGACCTGTTCCTGTACGACGCCGACCGCCGGCTGGCCTACCGCGGCCAGTTCGACGACACCCGCCCCGGCGGCGGCCGCGACGCGACGGGCGACACGCTGCGGGCCGCGGTGG
>DASXRH010000132.1:0-15259 GCA_036506715.1 Acidimicrobiales bacterium | reverse complement strand
CCCCGAGGTGCCAGGGGTGCCGGCGCGGGGGCGGACCCCGCGGCGGCGACCCCGGCGGCCTGCAGGGGCCGGCCGTCGAAGGTGATCTGCAGCACGGCCAGGCCGTCGGGCTGCAGCACGAAGCCGGCCCGGTGGTAGAGGCGTAGCGACCGGGCGTTGCCCTCCTGGGTGTTGACGAGCGCGTCGGCCGCGCCCCAGCGGCGCAGCCACCGCAGCCCGTCGTAGACGAGCGCGGCCCCGATGCCCCGGCCCTGGGCCCCCGGGTCGACGGCCAGCCGCTGCACGTATCCCCGCGGCCCGGCCCGGCCGCACACGGCGTAGCCGACGATGCCGGCCGCGGTGCGGGCCACCTGGAAGTGGACGCTGGACGTGGCGGTGAGGGCCTCGGCCAGGCCGGCCTCGTCGAGCCGCCAGAACGGGGCGAAGGCCGCGTGGTCGACGACCAGCACCTCCGCATGCTCCCGCCGGCGGCCGCGGCGGATGTCGACGCCGGGGGCGGGCGGCGCGGCCACGAGGGCGTCGAAGCGGTGCTGGAGGAGGTGGAGGCGCTCGGTCTCGACGAAGCCGACGTCGAGGAACGGGGCGCGGTCGGCCCGGTGGAGGGCGGCGGTGATGGCGGCCGTGTAGCCGGCCCGCCGCAGGTCGTCGAGCGCCCGGCCGACGTCGGTCGGGGTGAGCGGCCCCAGGAAGTCGCCGGCCGGGGCCACGTGGGCGATGCGGTGGTCGCCGTGCCAGGGCCGCACCCGCAGGCGGGACCGCCCGCCGGTGGGGGTGCGCATGAGGCTCATGGTCGCGGACCCCGGGCGTCAGGGGCCAGACAGGTCACGCGCCCCGCGCCGCACGGGGCGCCGGACCGGCCTGCCGCAGCCTGGGTCATGCCCCCCGAGCGTAGGCAACGCGAGCGGGGCCGGGGCGCGGGGCGGCTCAGGGCCGTTACCGTCGGGGGAGACATGGCGATCCTGTTCGTGACCCACCCACGCTACGCCGACCACGACACGGGCGTCGGTCACCCCGAGCGGCCGGAACGGCTGGCGGCGGTGGCAGACGGCGCCCGGCGTGCCGGCCTCGACGACCAGCTGGTCGCGGTCGAGCCCCGGCCGGCCACCGAGAGGGAGATCGAGCGGGTCCACACGCCCACCTACGTCGCCGCGCTCGAGCGGTTCTGCCACAGCGGCGGCGGCCGCCTCGACCTCGACACGTCGGCGGTCCCCGCCTCGTGGGACGCGGCGCTGCTCGCCGCCGGGGCCGGACTGACCGCCATCGACCGGCTGGCCGCCGGCGAGGCCGACGCCGCCTTCTGCGCCGTGCGCCCGCCCGGCCACCACGCGCTGTCGGCCCGGGCCATGGGCTTCTGCCTGTTCAACAACGTGGCCGTGGCGGCGGCGGCGCTGGCCGAGCGGGGCGAGCGGGTGCTGATCGTCGACTACGACGCCCACCACGGCAACGGCACCCAGGACACGTTCTACGACGACCGGCGGGTGACCTACGTGTCGTTCCACCAGCATCCGCTGTACCCGGGCACCGGGTCGGTGCTGGAGACCGGCGAGGGCGAGGGCGCGGGCCGCACGGTCAACGTCCCGGTGCCGCCCAACGCCACCGGCGACGTCTACCGGGCGGCGATCGACGACGTGGTGGCGCCGCTGGCCGAGGAGGTCGGCGCCACCTGGCTGCTGCTGTCGGCCGGGTTCGACGGGCACCGGGCCGACCCGCTGACCGACCTCGGGCTGACCTCGGGCGACTACGCCGACGTCACCGTGGCGCTGGCCGCGCTGGTGCCGCCGGGCCGGCGGCTGGCGTTCCTGGAGGGCGGCTACGACCTCGAGGCGCTGCGCGATTCGACGGCGGCGACGCTGGCGGCGCTGGCGGGCGAGAAGGTCCACCCGGAGGCGCCGAGCGGCGGCGGACCGGGGCGCGACGCGGTGGTGGCCGCCGGGCTGGCCCACCTGCGGGCCGTCGGCGCCTGAGCGGCCGCCGACCGGCGCGGGACCTGCGACGGCGTGCGATGATGCGGCCCGTGCAGAGAGGCGACGGGCCGGGGGTGCCGGAGCGCCGCGGCCGAGGTGCGACCGTGGTGGTCGGGGTCCTCGGCTGCCTGGCGCTGGTGGGGGCGCTGGTGGTCGCGGTCACCGCCTCGGGCGGCGACGACGGTGCCGGGGCGGCGCTCGACGCGACCGGGGCCGACGACGACGGGTCGGGCGACGACGCGGCGGCGGTGTTCACCGGCGCGGCCGACGCGCTGACCGCCGCCGGCGCGTTCACCTACGAGGGCACCAGCCGGCTCGAGGGCGAGGACCCGAGCGGCGTGCCCGGGGCCACCGTGAGCCTCGAGCGCGACATCGCCGGCGAGGTGGCGCTGGCCGACGGCGTGCGCGAGACCATCGATGAACCGGCGGGCCTGCTGAGCGAGCGCATCGTGGCCACGGCCGGCGTCGAGCCCGAGCTGTGGTGGCGCAGCACCGTCTACCACGACCAGATCGAGGATCGGCCCTGGGGTCGCCTCGATCTGCCGTCGGGCGAGATCGAGCCGTTCCAGCTGCCGACATGGCTGGCGGGGGTGACCGGCGCCCGCGACCGGGGCGAGGACGACGACGGCCGCACCGTGGTGGCCGGCTCGGTGCCGGCCCGGCTGTTCGCCGACTTCGACGCCGACGTCCAGGTGATCGACGCCACGGTCGAGCTCAGCGTCGAGGCCGACGGCGCACCGCACCGGGTCGAGATGGAGGTCACGACCCAGAGCTTCACGATCGACGCCGTCTACCGGTTCACCTCCATCGGCGGCGACGTCACGATCGCGGTGCCGCCCGTCGACCAGCAGGACCCGACGCCGTACGTCAACGACGAGGACCTGGCGGCCTTCGACGGCCCGGCGCCGCTCGGCCTCGGCGGGGTCCCCACGGGCTGGGAGTTCGGTGGCGCCTACGTGACGCCCGATCCGGCCAGCGGGTGCCCGAGCGCCACCGTCGACTACGAGGACGTCGACGACCCGACCGGCAGCTACCTGTGGATCGACGTGTTCGACGGCGAGTGCGCCGTCGAGCCCACCGGCGAGCCCATCTCCGCTCCCGGGTTCAGCGGCGGGGTCGACGACCTGGGCGACGGCACGCTGGGCGCACTGCTGCTGTCGCCCGACGGATCGGTGGCGGTGGCGGTGTCGACCGACCTGGCGCTGGCCGACCTCGAGGCGGTGCTGGCGACCCTCGGACCGCTCGACCCGGCCGCCACCCCGGCGCCGCTGGCCGGTGTGCCGGCCGGACCGACCTGATCAGGGCCCGGATACCGGTCGGGGGTGCCTCCGACCGCCACTACCCTGGCCCTGCGTGATCCCCGAGCGGTTGCAGCCGATCCTCGCCGACGTCCAGCCGCTCGCCGACCGCTTCCGGGCGAGCGGCCACGCCCTGTACCTGGTGGGCGGCATCGTGCGCGACCTGGTGCTCGGGCGGCTGCACCCCGGCGCCGACCTCGACCTGACCACCGACGCCCGCCCCGACGAGACCCGCGCGGTGCTGGACGGCTGGGCCGACGCCGTGTGGACCCAGGGCGCGGCGTTCGGCACCATCGGCGCCCGCAAGGGCGACGCGCTGTTCGAGATCACGACCCACCGGGCCGAGGCCTACCGCGAGGACTCGCGCAAGCCCCACGTCGTCTACGCCGACGACGTCACCGAGGACCTGTCCCGCCGCGACTTCACCGTCAACGCCATGGCCCTGCGCCTGCCCGACATCGAGCTGATCGACCCCTACGGCGGCGTGGCCGACCTCGGCGCCGGGGTGCTGCGCACGCCGCTGGCGCCCGAGGTGTCGTTCTCCGACGACCCGCTGCGCATGTTGCGGGCCGCCCGCTTCGTCGCCGGCTACGGGCTCACGCCCGATCCGGCGCTGGTGACGGCGGTGGAGGGCATGCGGGGCCGGCTCGAGATCGTGTCGGCCGAGCGGGTGCGCGACGAGCTGTCCAAGCTCATGGTGGTCGACGACCCCAGCGCCGGCCTCTGGTTCCTGACCGACACCGGCCTGTCGGACGAGTTCCTGCCCGAGCTGCGGGCTCTGCGGCTGGAGCAGGACCCCATCCATCGCCACAAGGACGTCCTGGGCCACACGATCGCGGTCGTGGCCAAGACGTCGCCCCGGCTGGTGGTGCGGCTGGCGGCCCTGCTCCACGACGTCGGCAAGCCCAAGACCCGCTCGATCGGACCCCGGGGCGTCAGCTTCCACCACCACGAGGTCGTCGGGGCCCGCATGGCCCGCGACCGGCTGCGGGCGCTGCGCTTCTCCAACGAGGTCGTCGACGACGTCCAGCGGCTCGTCTTCCTCCACCTGCGGTTCCACGGCTACAGCGACGCCGTGTGGAGCGACTCGGCCGTGCGCCGCTACGCCCGCGACGCCGGGCCGCTGCTGGCCGACCTGAACGAGCTGACCCGGTCCGACTGCACGACCCGCAACGAGCGCCGGGCCCGCATGCTGGCCGCCCGCATGGACGCGCTGGAGGCCCGCATCGCCGAGCTGCGCGAGCGTGAGGAGCTCGACGCCATCCGCCCCGACATCGACGGCAACCGGGTGATGGAGCTGCTGGGCGTGGGCCCCGGCCGGGTGGTGGGCGAGGCGCTGGCCATGCTGCTGGAGGCCCGGCTCGACGAGGGCCCTCTCGGCGAGGACGAGGCCGAGCGCCGGCTGCGCGCCTGGTGGGCCGCACGCGGGGCCGACGGCTGACCTGTCGGGAGACGGGTCAGGCGCCCAGCTTGCGGGCCCGCACGATGAGCGTCGGCGGCACCCAGCGCATGGCGTCGGACCAGGCCTCGCCGGCATCGGCCCGGTCGGGCTGGGGCTCGAGCACGGCGTCGATGCCGAAGCCGGCCCGCCCCAGGCTGACCAGCAGGCCCGACAGGGTGACGGCCCGGTCGGGGTCGCGCCGGCCGTCGCCGACCGACCAGGCGATGGGGGCGGCATCCCACCACGGGCGGCGCAGCACGGGCTCGGCCCCGCCCGGGTCGAGCATGACGAAGGCCGGGTGTGGCAGCGAGAACACGAACGGCCGCTCGGTGCGCAGCACCCGGTGGACCTGGCGGAACACCCGGTCCGGGTCCTCCACGGTGGCCAGGCCGTAGACCGACAGCGCGGCGTCGACGGTGTCGGCCCGGATGAACGCCAGCTCGGCCAGCGGCCCGTGGTGGGTCTCGACCCGGACACCCTCGCGCTCGGCCCGCTCGCGTGTCTCGGCCAGGTTGGCGGCCTCGTCGTCGACGGCGATGACCCGGGCCCCGGCCTTGGCCAGTGCCACCGCCCCGGCGCCGGCCCCACACGCCAGCTCGAGCACCCGCCTGCCCTCGACCTGGCCCAGCAGCCGCAGGTCGCTCTCGGGGGGCAGCCCGGGGCCGTAGCGGACGGCGTCGGCCTCGAGCTTGGTGCCGGACGCACCGGCGAGGGAGAAGCGGGTCCATGCCATCCCGCCAGTCTGGCGCGCGCCGGCCCTCACCGGAGGGTGGTCGACCGACCGGCGAGCGCGCGCAGTGCGCCCACGGGTGCGGGTCGCGGTCGTCGGTGCCACACTCGGGGGAGACCATGTCTGCCGACACGCCCAGCGCGGTCACGGGGCCACGGTCACCGGTGGGCGCCGACCCCGACGACGGGTCGTTCCCAGGTGGCGCCCTGGCGGTCGTCCTGGCCTGGGATGCCGCCGGCGGCTGCATCAGCGCCCGGCCCGACGACCCCCACGCCACCGGGGCCGGCGAGCTGTTCGGCTATGACTGGCTCGCCGTCATCCACCCCGACGACCGGGACCGGGCCGTCGCCGGGCTGCGGTCGGTGCTGGCCGGTGGCGGCCCCCGCGAGGAACCGGTCCGCCTGGCCCGGCCCGAGCGGTGGGCGGTGCTGCGCATCCACGCCGTCGCCCCCGGCGCCGACGCGGGCGGCGGGTCGGTGGCGCCCACGGTGCCCGGCGCCGCCGCGGCCGGCGTGCTGGTCGACGCCACGCGGTCGCTCGGCACCGGTGCCCGCATGGCCCGGCTGGTCGAGGGGCTCAACGGCCTCCGCCGGCCCGAGGACATCGTGCGGGCCATGCTGGACGAGGGCGTCGAGATCATGGGCGGCCGCACCGCCGTCCTCCACGTCCTGTCCGACGACGGCGAGCTGGTGGTGGCCGGGTCGGCCGGCGTGCCCGAGGACGTGGTCGACGAGCGCTTCGGCCGCATCCCGCTGTCGTCGTCGCTGCCGTCGGCCGAGGTCATGCGGACCGGCCTGCCGGTGATGGTGGCGTCCGAGGCCGAGCGCCACGAGCGCTACCCGAGCCTCGACGGGCTCGAGATCAACTACGACCCCGCGTTCGTGGTCGTGCCCCTGGTCGACGCCCAGGGCCGGCCCTTCGGGACCATGGGCGTCGGCTTCCCCGGGGAGGTGCGGCTCACCGCCGGCGACCGCCAGTTCGTCGAGGACGTGGCCGCCCAGTGCGCGCTGGCCCTGGACCGGGCCCGCCTGGCGGCGGCCGCCGAGCGCGAGCAGGAGCACCTCGGCTTCCTCGACGCGGTGAGCGCCGCCCTCTCGAGCAGCCTCCAGCTCGACACCACCCTGACCCGGCTGGCCGAGGCCACCGTGCCCCGCATCGCCGACTGGTGCGTGGTCCGGCTGCTGGCCACCACGGCCCGGCCCCGCCCGCCCATCGGCACCGCCCACATCGACCCCGACCAGCTGGCTCCCCTGACCCGCCTGGCCTACCGGCTGCCCCGCGACCTGGACCGGATGGGCGAGGTCGGGGACGCGCTGGGGGCGGTGCGGCCCCTGATCCGGGGGGCGCGGGGCGCGGCGATGATGCGGGCGCTGTTCGACGATCCGGCCGACCGGGACGCCCTCGCCGGTGTGGGGGTCGAGTCGGTGGCCATCTTCCCGCTCCAGGCCCGGGGCCGTCTGCTCGGCGCACTCGGGTTCGGCAACCGGCCGGGCCGGCCGTTCACCGCGGCCGAGGCCGACCTGGCCAGGGCGGTCGCCAGCCGGGCGGCGGTCATCGTCGACAACGCCCGGCTGTTCCACGAGCAGTCGGGCGTGGCCCGGGCCCTGCAGGACAGCCTGCTGCCCGGCAGCCTGCCCGCCATTCCCGGCATCGAGCTGGGCGCCCGCTACCGGGCCGCCGGCCAGGGGCTCGACGTGGGCGGCGACTTCTACGACGCCTTCCAGGCCGACCCCAACTGGTGGATCGTGGCCGTGGGCGACGTGTGCGGCCACGGCGTCGAGGCCGCGGCCACCACCGGCCTGGTCCGCCACACGATCCGCTCGGCCGCCATGGGCGGGGTGATGCCCTCGGCCGTGCTCACCCACCTCAACGAGATGCTGATGCGGGCCGGTGCCGAGCGCGAGGTCGTCGACCCCGAACGGTTGCCGCTCAGTCCCCGGTTCTGCACCGTGCTGGTCGGCGCGGTGCGGCCCACCGACCGGGGCGTCGACATCATCCTCTGCACCGGCGGGCACCCGCTGCCGCTCGTGCGCCGGACGGCCGGTCTGGTCGAGCCCGTGGGGTCGCCGGGAACGCTCCTCGGTGTCACCGACGAGCTGAGCCTGACCGACAGCGTGGTCCACCTCGACCCGGGCGAGGTGCTGGTCTGCTACACCGACGGCCTCACCGACCGGCGGTCGGGTCGGCGCACCTTCGGCGAGGAGGGCATCGTCAAGGCCGTCTACCAGGGCAAGGGGCTGTCCGCCGGCGAGCTGGCCCGGCTCATCGAGTCCGAGGCCGTGGCCTTCGTCGACGACGAGCCGTCCGACGACATGGCGGTGCTGGCGCTCCGGGCCCTGCCGGCGGGCTGACCGCCGACCGGGCGCGCCGGGTCAGGAGAGCTTGCCGCTGGCCACGACCTTGCCGGGGGTCGGTTGCACCGACCCGGCCGCCGGCTCGGCGCTGATCGCGAACGTGGCCGTCTGGGCGGGGACCCCCACCGCCGACACCTCGCGGGTGCCGTCGCCCACCATGCCGAGTGACACCGGCTGGGGGCCGTCGAGCTTCCACAGCTGGTACTCCTGGCCGGCGGGCAGCGGCGGGAGGTCGTCGACGAACACGTAGCCGGTCTGGCCGTCGACCACCACCCGCGCCAGCTCGGCCCCGGCGTCGCTGCTGAGGGTGGCCACGCTGGCGCCAGGGGCCTCGAGCGCCGACTGGGCCACGTCGGTCAGGTCGGCGCCGGTCTCGCCCCGGCGCACGAGGGCCACCGCCCCGACCACGAGCACGGCCACGGCGGCGACGGCGGCGGCGGCGACAGCCCACCGGCGCCGCTGGTCGGCGCCCCGGGGGCGCAGGTGCGACGGGCGGATCTGCTCGGGCGGTGCGCCGGGGGGCACGCCGTATGGCGGCGGCCCGGACGCCGGCGGCACCGGGTAGGGCCGCAGCGTGTCGCGCCGGGCCGGCCCGCTGGGCAGCGGGGTGGGCAGGTCGTCGGCGCCGATGTCGCGGGCGATGCGGGCCCAGATGGCGGGGGGCGGCGGCTCGTCCTCGGTGAGGGCCGCCAGGACGGCCCGGTGGGTGGCGACCTCGGCGGTGCACTGGGCGCAGATGGCCAGGTGGGCCTCGATGATCCGGCGCTCGCCGGGCTCGAGGGCGTCGAGGGCGTACACGCCCAGCTCCTCGTAGGGGTGATCGACGTAGCTCACAGCGTCACCCCCTCCTCCTCGAGGCACCGCCGCAGCTTGCCCAGGCCGGAGCGGATGCGGCTCTTGACCGTGCCCTCGGGCTGCCCGAGGTTGTCGGCCGCCTGCCGGTAGCTCTGGCCGCCGAAGTAGGCGAGCACGATGGGGTCGCGCTCCTCGGCCGGCAGCCGGTCGAGGGCCCGCCGCACTTCGTGGGCCATGGCCATGCCGTGGACGGTCCCCTCGACGTCGCCCTCGGCCCAGGCCAGGGGCACGGCCCGGCCGTGGCGCTCGTCGCGCCGGCGGCGGGCGGCCTCGGCCCGCACCACGTCGACGCTGCGGGCGTGGGCCTGGGTGAGCAGCCACGAGCGCAGCGAGCCGCGGGCGGGGTCGAAGCGGTGGGCCGCCGACCACAGGTCGGTGAAGACGGTCTGGCAGACCTCCTCGGCCCGGTGGTCGTCGCGGACGACCCGGCGGGCCAGGCCCCAGACGGCGCCGCCGTGGCGGCGGTAGACCTCGGCCAGCGCGCGGCTGTCCTGCCGGGCCACGGCGGCGGCCAGGATGTCGTCGTCGTGAGGGTCGTGCGTCGGGGACCCCATCTCGGGGCGACACCGTACTGCCAGGGCGCCACGGTGGGGGACGAGCCGGTCACGCTGCGCTCGCCGCCCGTCCCCCCTGGTCGCAGCGGATGCTGGCGTAGCGGTCGACGGCGCCGGTGACCAGCCCGAGGTGGTCGAGTCCGGGCAGGCGGTCGATGCGCTGGTCGATCTGCGCGGCCGCCGCCCGGCCGGCGTCGTCGCCGAACAGGGTCCCCACCATGAACGCCACCTCGCCCGCCGGCATGACCCCCGCGCCCACGGGGCGCCACAGGCGGCGCAGCGCCGCCCGAACCACCCGCCGGGCCCGCCGGTCACCGGCCAGGCGCTCGCCGGCCTCGCCGGCGTAGAACGCGACGTGCCTGCCCTCCTGGCGCATGATCCGGTTGAGCAGGTCGGTGAGCACCGGGTGCTGGGCCCGCCCCACCAGCCGGGCGTAGCCGGTCTGGGTCGTCCACTCGTTGACCGCGCCCCACGCCATGTGCACGGCGCCGAAGGCGCTGGCGGCCACCGCCGCTCCCAGGGCGTGGAGCGTGGGGGCCAGGCGGTCGCGGACGCCGAGGCCACGGCGCACTGCGGCGATCCGTCCCCGCCCGGCCACCTCGCCGTGGGCGGCGAGCACCCGCCCGAGCGCCTCGCCGTGCCACATCTCCTCGTAGTTCCACACGGTGAGGAAGGTGGTGATGCGCGGATCCCGGTGGATCGGCGTCACCAGCAGGTCCCGCATGTAGCAGACCGTGTGGTGCTCGACGTCGTGCATGTAGCGCAGGCAGCGCAGCACGTCGGGGTCGAGAGGCCGGTCGCGGAAGGCGTCGAAGTCCACTCCCGTGAGGTCGAGCCGCCCGGCCCGCTCGGTGTATCGGTCGAT
This sequence comes from Acidimicrobiales bacterium, assembly GCA_036506715.1. Lineage (GTDB taxonomy): Bacteria > Actinomycetota > Acidimicrobiia > Acidimicrobiales > VFJN01 > ZC4RG19. Next base: position 5,198 of record DASXRH010000132.1, on the reverse strand, counting down.
GTCCATCCTCACGCCCGTCAGGCCGGGCCGGCGATGAACCCCTCGAGCGCGTCGCGGGCCACGTCGTCGTGCACCTGGGTGGGCGGCGACTTCATGAAGTACTGGCAGGCGGGGTCGACGGGGCCGCCGAGGCCCCTGTCGAGCGCCAGCTTGGCGCAGCGCACGGCGTCGATGATCACACCGGCCGAGTTGGGCGAGTCGTGCACCTCGAGCTTCAGCTCGACGGTGAGCGGCACGTCGCCGAAGTTGCGGCCCTCGAGCCGGATGAAGGCCCACTTGCGGTCCTGCAGCCAGGGCACGTGGTCGGACGGGCCGATGTGGACGTCCCGGTCGCTGATGCCGGCCTCGATCTGGCTGGTGACCGACTGGGTCTTCGACTTCTTCTTCGACTTCAGCCGCGACCGCTCCAGCATGTTCATGAAGTCCATGTTCCCGCCGAAGTTCAGCTGGTACGTGTGGTCGATGGTGGTGCCCCGGTCCTCGAACAGGCGGGCCAGGTTGCGGTGGACGATGGTGGCGCCCACCTGCGACTTGATGTCGTCACCCACGATCGGCAGGCCGGCGGCGGCGAACTTCGCGGCCCACTCGGGGTCGGACGCGATGAACACCGGGATGGCGTTGACGAAGGCCACGCCGGCATCGAGGCAGGCCTGGGCGTAGTGCTTCTGGGCCTGCTCGGAGCCGACCGGGAGGTACGACACCAGCACGTCGGCCCGCGCGTCGCGCAGGGCCTGGGCCACGTCCACCGGCTCGGCGGGCGACTCGACGCACTCCTGCGTGTAGAACTCGCCGAAGCCGTCGAACGTCGGGCCCCGCAGCACCGACACCCCGAGGTCGGGGACGTCGGCGAAGCGGATCGTGTTGTTGGGGCCGGCCGCGATCGCCTTGGCCACGTCGATGCCCACCTTGTCGGCGTCGACGTCGAACGCGGCGACCACGTCGATGTCGCGCACGTGGTAGCCGCCCAGCTCGACGTGCATGAGCCCGGGGACGGCGTCGCCGGGGTCGGCGTCGCGGTAGTAGTGGATGCCCTGCACCAGCGAGCTGGCACAGTTGCCGACGCCGGCGATGGCGAGGCGGATGGTGCTCATGAGCGGGTCCTCCTTGTCGGGGGTGCGACCGCGGGGGTCGGGGTCTCGGGCGGTCGATCGGGGTCGACCCCCGGGGTGTCGGCCGGGCCGCCGCTGGCGGCCGGGATGTCGCTGCGCTCGTCGGCGATGAGGCGGTCGAGCCAGGCGATGTCGGCGGCCAGCGCCGCGGAGTCGCGCTCGAGCAGCGAGCGCAGGTAGGTGTTGACCCGGCCGTCGCGGCCGTCGGCCCCGGTAGGGGTGCGGCGCTGGTCGGCCCGGCGGGCCAGCTCGGCCCGGCGCCGCTCGAACAGGGCCAGGCGGTCGGCGGTGGGCAGGATGCGGCACAGCGCCACCCGCACCGGGAAGGCCCGGTCGTCGGCGACGTCGGGGTCGGACAGCAGCTCGACCAGCCGCTGCCGGCCGGCGTCGGTGATGCCGTAGACCTTCTTCGCCCGGCCGGACCGGCCCGGGCCGCCGGTGGCCCGGCGCTGGGCCCGGAACGCGGCCAGCTCGCCGGCCAGCGAGCCGCTGGACGGGGCCCGGGGCGCGGGGGCCGCGCCGGCGGGGTTGCTGGTGACGGCCTTGACGAGCCCGGCCTTCTCGAGCCGGCCGAGCGCCGGGTAGAGCGAGCCGAAGGAGATGGCGAGGCGCAGGCCCAGCAGGTCGCCGAGCCGCTTGCGCAGCTCGTAGCCGTGGAGGTCGTTCTCGTGGAGGAGGCCGAGGATGGCGAGATCGAGCATGTCGTTTACCGGTGTATCAGTCAGTCATATCGGTTCGATATATCGACGAGTATGCCGACGGTTGGCCGGAACGTCAACCTCCGTTCGCCCGGGCGTCGGTCACGCCCCGGCGCCGCGCCCGGGCGCCGCGCGGCGGCAACGGCCGCGACCCGCCGCTACCCTCGCTGGCCATGAGCTTCCGCCCGGAGGCGATCCGTGGAGCGAACGGCAACGGCGCTGTCGTCGACTACCGCCTGACCCGCCAGGCGGTCGTGCGCGAGTACCGCAAGGGCCGCCTGTCCCGCCTCGATGTATGCGACGCCCACCCCGAGCTGCAGCGAGCGGCGGCCGGGGCCGGCACCGTCACCGACGAGCCTTGCCCGATCTGCGAGGAGGAGCCGCTCAGCCTCGTCACCTACGCCTTCGGCCCCCGCCTGCCGCCCGGCGGGCGGTGCGTGACGACGGCCCGCGAGATGGCGTCGCTCACCCGCGGGCGCTCCGAGGTGACCTGCTACGTCGTCGAGGTGTGCCCTGGATGCGCCTGGAACCACCTGACGCGGGTCTTCCGCGTCGGCGGCGACTGACTCGCTGATCTGGGCCGGCGGGGTCCCGCCGGCCGACGGTCCGGTCCCCGGCGTGGCCCGCCCCGCCCCGGGGGGTAACCTTCGGGCCTCGGATGGCTGGACCGACCCGACATACCCGCTCGCCCGGCGCGCGCCCGCGCCCGACCCGCGCCTCGCTGCCCCCCGTCCCCGGACCCGATGGGTACCCCGGAGGCGGCGGCCCCGCGCCCGGTCGCTCGTTCCCGCTGCCTGGCGGCCCCCCGGGTCCCGGCCGCCCCGGTGCGGACCCCGCCCGGCGCCCCAAGCGCCCCCGGCCCGCCGGCGCGTCCGGTGGCCGGCCGCCCCAGGGGGGCGGGCGCGGCGGCGGCCGTGGCGGCAACGGTGGCGGCGGGGGCCGCGGCCGGGGTGGTCCCGGCGGGCGCGGTCCCGGCGGTCACGGCGGCGGGCCGCCCTTCGGCCCCGACGACCCCTACGACCCGGGCTGGGACGGCCCCGGCGGCCCCCGGCGCTCCGGTGGCACCAGCACCGACAGCCGGCCCAAGGCCCGCAAGCGCAGCATCATCTGGCGCTGGCGGCGGCCGATGTTCCTCATCGGCCTGGCCATGCTGGCCATCCTCACCGGCGTCGGTGTGGTGTTCGCGCAGACCGAGCTGCCCGCCATCGAGGACCTCAAGCAGTCCTCCTACATCTGCGCCGGCGACGTCGCCGCCGGCCAGTGCACGGCCAACAACGCCATGGCCCGCCTGCAGGACGACGTCGACCGGGTGAACGTCCCCCTCTCCGAGGTGCCGCCGATCGTGTCCCAGGCGGTCATCGCCATGGAGGACCGCAACTTCTACGAGCACGACGGCATCAACCCCACCGGCATCGCCCGCGCCTTCTACCAGAACGTCAAGGGCGGCGGGGTGTCCCAGGGCGGCTCGACCATCACCCAGCAGTACGTCAAGAACGCCTTCAAGCTCTCCACCGAGCGGGCCATCAGCCGCAAGATCAAGGAGGCGGTCCTCAGCGTCAAGCTCGAGCAGCAGCTGACCAAGGACCAGATCCTCGAGGGCTACCTCAACACCATCTACTTCGGGCGGGGTGCCTACGGCGTCGGCGCCGCCGCCGAGGCCTACTTCGGCATGGACGTCCGCCAGATCGGCGCCTCCGAGGCGGCCCTGCTGGCGGGGCTGATCCGGGCCCCCGTGCTGGCCGAGCCGAGCAAGCACCCCGAGGAGGCCACCCGCCGGCGCCACACCGCCCTCGTCGCCATGAAGGAAGAGGGCTACATCACCGCCGACGAGTACACCCAGCTCGACGCCGTGCCCGTGGCCGAGCCGTGGATCAAGCCCTACTCCAACGTCAAGCTGGTCGACACGCTGCGGGGCGGCAGCGACGCCGACTACATGGGCACCGACTACCTGCCCCACTACATCAAGGACGAACTGCAGAAGATCGACCCCGTGCGCTACAGCGACGAGGTCATCAACGGTGGCGGCCTGCGCATCTACACCTCGATCGACTACGCGGCCCAGCAGGCGGCCTGGCAGGCCGTGACCACCACCCTCGACCGCGAGGACGACCCGGCCACCCCCGAGTGGGAGGGCGATCCCGAGGCGTCGCTGGTGGCCGTCGACGACCAGGGCCTCATCCGGGCCATGGTGGCCAGTCGCCACCGCTACACGCCCGAGGGCGACTACCAGGAGAACTACGCCGTCTGCGGCAGCGGCTCCAAGGGCCGCGAGCCCGGGTCGACGTTCAAGCCGATCGTGCTGGCCGACGCCATGCGCCAGAGCTACTCGCTCAAGTCCCGCTACAACGCCGAGGGCACGATCACGTTCGACGACCCCAAGGTCGTGTCCCAGAACGGCGGCAAGCCGTGGAAGGTGAGCAACTACTCCGAGAGCGACGCCGGCGTGCTCGACCTGGTGGGCGCCACCCGTGAGTCATCCAACACCGCCTACGCCCAGCTCATCGTCGACATCGGCAACGAGGGCCCGGCCCAGCTGGCCAAGCAGATGGGCGTCGGCCAGTGCCAGGACTTCGACCCCCACTACGCCGAGGTGCTGGGCACCGTCAACGCCACCCCGCTCGAGATGGCCGGCGTCTACTCCACCTTCGCCAACCGCGGCGTGTACAAGAAGCCCGACATCATCACCCGGGTCGAGCAGGTCGACCAGGAGGGCAAGGCCACCGTCCTCTACGAGCGCCAGGTCCAGCAGACGCAGGTGCTCAGCCAGACCCAGGCCGACCTCGTCAACTACGCCCTCCAGAGCGTCGTCGGCCCGGGCGGTACCGGCGAGAGCGCCAACCTCGGCAAGCCCATGGCCGGCAAGACGGGCACCTCGCAGAACAACCGCAACGCGTGGTTCGCCGGCTTCACCCCCCACCTCACCGCCGTGGTGTGGATGGGCTACCCCAACGCCGACTACCCCGATCCCGACCACGAGGGCCAGTTCCTGCTGTGGCCGATGAACCGCGACGGCCGCCTGGTCCACGGCAAGGTGGCGACGGGCGGCTCGTTCCCCGCCGCCATCTGGAAGAAGTTCATGGAGGTCGCCACCGGCGACAACGCCGACCCCCTCGTCGAGCCCACGCCCCAGCAGATCAACGGGGGCGAGATCCTCAACAAGGGCGAGCTGCTGACCTCCGACGAGGCGGCGACGACCACCACGATGCCGCAAAACCCCGGCAACCCGGGGCCCGACCCCACCCTCCCCGGCGGCGGGGGCGGTGGCCCGCGGCCGACGCTTCCCACCATCCCCACGACGACGACGCCGCCCATCAACACCACCACGACGGCGACCACCCCCGGGCGCGGCACCTCGAGCCCGGGGTAGGCCCCGCCGCGCCCGCGCGCGCCC
>DASXRH010000131.1:0-3604 GCA_036506715.1 Acidimicrobiales bacterium | reverse complement strand
GCCGCTTCGTCCCCACCCCCGGATCGACGACGGCCAGCACCACCCCCGGGCACAGGTACTGGGCGCTGCGGGCCAGGGTGAGTGACCCGCCCTTGACGTCGTACGGTCGGATGTCGTGGGTGATGTCGACCACTGTCACGTCGGGGGCGATGGCCCGAATCACCGACTTGACCACCCCCACGAACTCGTCGCTGGTGCCGTAGTCGGACAGGAAGCTGATGGTGTCGAAGCGCGAAGCCATGCGGTAGCAGGGTGACTACTGCGCCGCGGCGACCGCGCGCCAGTTCAGCCGGCCCGGGTGAACCGGTCGGCCAGGTAGGCGTCGACGTCGTCCTCGAGGATCCGGTACGCCTTGCCGACGCGCACCGCGCGCAGCTCACCCGACTTGATCAGCCGGTAGACGGTCATGGACGAGACCCGCAGCAGATCAGCGACCTCCTGCGGTGTGAGGAATCGGGCGCGCGACACAGCCATGTGGAAGACCCCTTCCAACTCCGCTGGGGGAACTGTATGCGACCGTTGCTGGTGGGGCGAGTGGGCCGACTGGCGGCGACTGGTCCCAATGAGGCCCACCCGGCCGCCGGACCTGGCTGCGCTCAGGCGCCCCGCCCGAGCTCGCGGCTGCGCTCGGTGGCCGCCATCACGGCGTCGAGGAAGGCGGCCCGTACCCCGTGCTGCTCCAGCGCCCACAGACCGGCCGCCGTCGTGCCCCCGGGAGACGTCACGGCCGCCCGCAACGCCTCGGGCCCCTCGGACGACTCGGCCAGGAGCCGGGCCGCCCCGAGCAGCGTCTGGGTGGCCAGGGTGGCGGCCGTGGGCCGGGGCAACCCGGCGAGCACTCCCGCCTCGACCAACGCCTCTGCCACCAGGAAGACGTAGGCCGGCCCAGACCCCGACAGCCCGGTCACCGCGTCGAGCAGCGGCTCACCGACCCGTACCACCTGGCCCACGGCGCCCAGGATCTGCTCGGCCCATGCCAGTTCGACGTCCCCCGCCGCCTGCCCGGGAGCCACCGCCGCCGCGCCCTCACCGACCAGCGCCGGCGTGTTGGGCATGGCCCGCACCACCGGGGTGCCCGGAGGCAGGAAGGCCTCCAGCCGGGTGATCGTCACCCCCGCGGCGATCGACAGCACTGGCCCCGTGCCGCCGTCGTGCGCCGAGGCCCCCAGCGCCCGACAGGCGGCCTCGACGTCACCCGGCTTCACGGCCACGACATGGCCCTGAGCGGCATCGGGTTCGGCGGCCATCCGGACGTCGGGGAACCGCCCGGACAGCTCGTCGGCCCGATCGGCCAGCTTCTCGACGACCAGCAGCTCTGCCGGCTGGGCCCAGCCGGCAGCGAGGAGGCCCGCCACCAAGGCCTCGCCCATTTTGCCGCCGCCGATCACCTGGAGCTTGGGGATCGCCATGGCGCCCGACGTTAGATCGGCCGTCGGGTGGTGCTCGGTTGTGGGTGTGGCGTCTGTGCTCGTCTCGATGCCGGCTCCTCTCTGCTAGGCGGGTCGTGCGGGGCGCTCGTGGTGGCTGGTTGGTGGCGATGTGGCTGGCGCCGGGCCGACGGCGCCGTTGCCGCCGGTCCGGCGCCAGATCCACGGGCCCGGTGCGGTGCCCGACGACTTCCCCGATCGAGGGCCGCACCGCGCTGTGTGGATCTGGATCAGCAGATTAACCTGTTGATGGCTGGCATGCAACGGACTACCGTGAAAAACGTGAAGCGAACCCGATATGCAACGCCGGGCGGAAGAACTGCTCGACCCACGCGTAGAGCGATCCGAGGATCCGATCCAGCTCGTCGTCGTCCACCGCCTCGTTGGCGATCTGGCCCACCAGGAACACCGCGTCCTCGTCGCCGATGGCGAAGGCCGCCCCGTACAACTTCAGGTTGCGCCGCAGCAGGTGCTCGTAGAACACCGCGTGGTTCTCGTCCGGCGCGGGCATCACGTAGGTCTCGTAGTGCAGCGTGCGCTGGCGCAGGTGGAACCAGATCGTGAACACATCCTTCTGCTCCCCTTGCACGCGCACGAACCAGCGGCGCTCGCCCGACTCGACGTCCCGCTCGACGGCCGCCACCACGGGGTTGTCGGTCCGCTGGCGCTCGAGCCAGGCCTCGATGCGACTGGCGAGGGCGGCGAGCTCGGTGTCGGTGGCGGGGCGCTGGGTCATGTCGGCGACGCTAACCGTGCTGTCGGCGGGCACACTCGGGGCCGATGCAGCCCGACCCCCGCTGGACGGCTCAGGACCTCACCGGCACCGTGCGCACCGTCGAGCCCTGGTGGGAGTTGCTGGTGGCGGGCATCGACCCGCTGCCCGCCGCACTGGGCGCCGCCCGCCGGCGCATCGACGAGCTCGCCTCGGCGGCTGCGGCGGGCTCCGGTGCGTCATTGCCCGAGCGTTCCGCGGCGGGCACGGCACTGGTCCGCGCCCTGTCCGAGGCGGGACGGCTCGCCCACGACTGCGGGGTCGGGCCGCCGCACCATGTCGGGCGGGTCGCCGGGTTGCACGCCTCACCCGGCGGCGTGCCCAAGGCGGCTGTGCCCTCGGCCGAGATCGGCTGGCGGGGGCTGGCCGGCGACCGCCAGGCGACGCGGCGGCACCACGGTCGACTGTGGCAGGCGGTATGCCTCTGGTCGGCAGAGGTGATCGATGGGCTGGCGGCCGAGGGGCACCCGATCTTCCCCGGCGCGGCCGGCGAGAACGTCACGGTGGCCGGCGTCGAATGGGCGGCGTTGCGGCCAGGCAGCCGGCTGCGGCTCGGCGAGTCGGTGGTCGAGATCACTGTGCCGGCGCTGCCGTGTGTGAACAACGCGCCCTGGTTCCTGGGTGGCGACTTCAGACGGATGGACCACCGGCGCCACCCGGGCCACAGCCGGCTCTACGCGCTGGTTTCCCGGCCGGGTGGGGTGCGGGTGGGCGACGACGTCGTCGTCGAGTAGCGCCCGGCGCCTCAGCTACAGGTGACCAGCGACCGGGAGGTGATGTCGGCGTAGATCCGGCGCAGGCGGCCGGCGGCCGTCGACCAGGTGAAGTCGCGGGCCCGGTGCGCCGCCTGGTCGGAGAGCTCGATGGCCAGGGCCGGGGTGGTGAGGATCTGGTCGACGTAGGCGGCGTACACGGCAGGATCACGGCCCTCGACCAGGAAGCCCGTGCGGCCGTGCTCGACCAGCGTGCGCAGGCCGCCGACGGCGGCGGCCACCACGGGCGTGCCGCACGCGGCCGCCTCAAGTGCCACCAGGCCGAACGACTCGCTGCGGCTGGGCACCAGCACCAGGTCGGCGGCCCGGTAGTAGGTGGACAACATGTGGTGGGGCTGTGGGTCCGAGAAACGCACCCGCTCGCTCACGCCGAGGCCGGCCGCCAGCTTCTCGATCCGCTCGAGCTCCGCCCGACCGTCCAGCCCACTGGCCCCGCCCACGACGATCAGCACGGCGGTGGGGTCGTCCAGCTCGGCCAGTGCCCGCACGGCGACGTCAAGGCCCTTGAGCGGCTGGATGCGCCCGACGAACAGCAGCACCGGTCCCGGCAGTGGCCCCAGGTGCGACAGCGCAGCCCGCGCGCCGCCGCGGTCACCGGGCGAGAAGAAGGCGTGGATGACACCGGGCGGCAC
>DASXRH010000130.1:0-3903 GCA_036506715.1 Acidimicrobiales bacterium | reverse complement strand
CCGAAGGCGCCGTCGACGTGGACCCACGCCCCGTGGTCGTGGGCGACGTCGGCCGCGGCGCCGAGATCATCGACGGCCCCGGTGTTGACGTTGCCGGCCTGCAGGCAGACGATCGTCGGTCCCGGCGGGGCGGTGGCCAGCACCCGCGCGAGGTCGGCGACGTCGATCGCCCCCTGGTCGTCGGTGGCCACCGGCTCGATCGCCCCGGCTCCCAGCCCGAGCAGGCGCAGCGCCCGGTCGATCGTGGCGTGGCGCTGGCCGTTGGCCACGACCCGCACCGGCGGGCCGCCGAGGAGCCCGTCCTGCTCGACGTCCCAGCCGGCCTCGGCCAGCACCTGGTGGCGGGCCGCCGCCAGCGACACGGTGTTGGCTCCCTGGCCGCCGGTCGCGAACCCGAACGCGGCGCCGGCCGGCACGCCGAGCAGCTCCTTGAGCCACCCGCCGGCCACGTCCTCGACCACGGCGGCCGCCGGCGAGGTGGCGGCGTTGAACGCCGGCTGGTCCCACCCGGTGGTCAGCACGTCGGCCGCGGTGGCGGCGTCGAGGGACCCGCCGACCACGAACCCGAAGTAGCGGGGGCCCGTCGTGGCCACCAGGGCCGGCTCGACGGCCTCGGCCAGCTCGTCGACAGCCGTCGACGCCGGCACCGGGTCGTCCCGCAGGGGGCCAAGGGCGGCCCGGACCTTGTCGGGGTCGACGCCGGTGGGGAACACCGCCCGCTCGGCCGCCTGCTCCCGGTGGTCGGCGGCACGAGCCGCGGCGCGGAGCAGCAGGTCACGCAAGGAAGCCATGGCCCCATCTTGGCGCCGGGCTGCCGCCCGGTGCCCGCTGATCCGGACCGAGGGCCGAGGTCACCCGGTCACCGAGCCACCCGGGCTCGCCGGCCCGGTCGTAGGACACGCCGTCCGAGCCCCCGGACGCGGATGATCGCCGGGGCGTCGGGCCCGGCGATCATCCCTGCCTCGGTTGCGCCTCCCGTGCGGCGGCGCAACCCGGCAGTCATGCCCTCGTGCGGCGCAGGTGGACCATCCCGGCGAGCACAAGGACGATCATCACGGCGGCGCCGGCGAAGGCGACCCAGGCGGCGATGCCGGCGATCCGACCGATCGTCGCCCAGGCGAAGCTGGTCAGCAGCAGGCCCCGCAGCGTCTCGCCCTTGAACAGGGTGTCCCGCTGGCCCTTGAGCTTGTCGGCGGTGGCCTGCAGCTGGGCCACCTCGGCCTGGCTGGCCCCGGCGGCCTTGGCGTCGACGACGGCCTGGGCGGCGCCCCGGTCGTCGATCTGCGAGTAGGTCTTGCCGTCGGCGATGCCCTGCAGGTGCCCGTTGATGAAGCTCGCATAGGCCTCGGCCTCGTCGCCCGTCGTGACCTGCTCGTCGGCGTACTTGACCAGGTCGGTGCGGCCCTCCTCGCGCAGGGCCGCCTCGTCGGGGAAGAACACCTTCTGCGAGGACAGCTCGTCGTGGACGTAGTCGTCGGCAAAGTTGGATCCCCAGGTCAACAGCCCGCCGGCGGCCGCGAACACGATCGCGGCGATCAAGCCGAAGCTGATCAAGATCTTGTCGATCGACCGCCGGTGCACCTCGATCACATCGGTGCGCGGTTCCGCAACGACAGGACGTTCCTGCATGGTCGCGCTCATCGTCTACCTCTCCGTTCAGTGCGGATCGTGCGATCCGCACCTCCGACGGTATGGATCGGCCGGCTTACGCCGTAGGGCCGAAGGTCCCAGTTCCGGGGCGGCCGCGGGGGCCGAAGGTCCCGGCGTCCGCCCCGACTGCTGCACACCGGCGCCCCCGCCCCGCGGGCGCGCATGGGCTCGACGTCAGCCGGCCCGCTCGGCATCGCTGCGCAGGATCACTGGTCCTGGTCGACCCCGACGCACGGCGGCCGCCGGCGGCCGAGCGTCGCCCGCAGAGCGTCGAGACCCGAGTAGCGGGGCCGCCACCCCAGCAGCTCGCGGGCCTTGGTGGTGTCCATGATCGCCGGCTGGCTCACGGCCTCCGCCCATCCCGCGACCTGGGGGAGGAACGGCAGGGCCGCCACCGCCCGGGCCGCCGACCGCACCACCCCGCCGGGCACGGGCACCGGGGCCAGGCCCAGCTCCCGGGCGACGTCCGCACCGGTGACGACCCCGTCGCCGGCCAGGTTGTAGGCGCCGGGCGGGCCCGCGCCCACGATGCACGCGAGCAGCGCCCGGCCGACGTCGTCCTCGTGGACGAACTGGATCGGGACATCGGGCGCCAGGACCGGCAGCGGGACGGGGAGCGAGTCGACCCGGCGGGCCACGGCACCGAGCCGGCGCGCGAGCGGCATCAGCGGGGACGGCAGGAGGTCCTTGGCGCCGACGGTGTGGGGTCCGAGGACGATCGACGGCCGGAGCAGGTAGAGGTCCAGGTCGGCGTGGTCGGCGGCGGCCTGGTGCAACAGCTGCTCCAGCTCGGCCTTCTCCCGGGCGTAGAAGAGGTGGTCGGCGGGCCGCACCGGCCAGTCCTCGGTGAGCCGCGCCGGGTTGTCGCGGTGGAACCCGTACGCGGCCACCGACGAGGCGTAGACGAACCGGCGGGCGCCGGCGGCGGCCGAGGCGTGCAGGGCGTTGAGCGTGCCATCGACGTTGATGCTGCGCGTCGTCGCCCGGGAGGTCGTGCCCATCACCAGGAACGCCAGGTGCACGACGACGTCGGCCCCGGCGAACGCCCGCTCGAGCTCGGCCCGGTCCCGGACGTCGCCCCGGCGGTAGTCCATCTTCGTCCAGCCGTGCTCGGTGGGGTCGAACGGGCGGCGGGCGATGCCGACGACCCGGGCGATCCGCTCATCGGCCTCGAGGAGGGGGACCAGCCCGAAGCCGAACGTGCCGGTGGGCCCCGTGACGGCGACGACGAGCTCGGAGGACGGCTCGCCGGGCACGTCGCCGACGGTACCGTGCCGGGCGTGCTCCTGCCCGGGACGTTCGGCCCTGGTGACGGAGCCGGGGAGCGGTGGACGATGCCTCGTGGGCACGATGGCGCACGACAACCCTGGAGGTGCGAGATGAACGCGGCGATGTCCTCATGACGCGCGAGATCGTCGTCGGCGTCGACGGCTCCGAGCAGGCGGCGACGGCCCTGCGCTTCGCGCTGGAGGAGGCGGCGCCGGACGACGCCGCCGTCGTGGCCGTCCTGGTGTGGGACCTCCTCGACCAGGTGCACGCCGACGGCGGCCGGCGCATCGACCCCGACTACGACGACCAGCACGCCGACGCCGCGCTGCGCGCCGCGATCGAGGCGGCCGTCGGTCCGGAGGTCGCCGCGAGCGTGGGCCGCCGCACCGTGTGCGACATCGCGTCCCGCGGCCTGCTCGAGGCGGCGCGCGACGCGGACCTCCTGGTGGTCGGCACGCGCGGCGTGGGGGGCTTCCGGGGGCTGGTGATGGGATCGGTGAGCCAGCAGTGCCTGCACCACGCCGAGGTGCCGATCGCGGTCGTGCCCGCCACCGGGGAGCCCGCCGACCGAGCCGCCACCGGACGGATCGTCGTGGGCGTCGACGGCTCGGTCGGCGCCCGGGGCGCGCTGCAGTGGGCGCTCGCCGACGGTGCCCGGCGCCAGGCGGTCGTCGAGGTCGTCCACGCATGGGATCTGCCCGTGATCTACGGGCCTGTGATCGGCGCCTCGCCCTATGACGACACCGAGGACGCCGCACGGCGCATGCTCGACGCGGTCGTCGACGAGGCCGTCGCCACCGCCGGCACCGTCACGGTCGAGCGCACGCTGGTGGCCGGCGGCCCGGCGGCCGGCCTGCTCGATGCGGCCAAGGGCGCGGACCTGGTGGTGGTGGGCCGGCGGGGGCTCGGCGGCTTCGGCCGCCTCCTGCTGGGCTCCGTGTCCGAGAACGTCGCCCGCCACGCCCCGTGCCCGGTGGTCGTCAT
>DASXRH010000129.1:0-2833 GCA_036506715.1 Acidimicrobiales bacterium | reverse complement strand
GTGGATCACCCGGGCCGACGGCAGCAAGCACCGGGCGCCGCCCATCGCCGACAGCGACGAGGAGCTCATCGACACCCTGCGCATGACGGCCGCCCGGGTCGGCCTGACCGAGCGGCGGTTCGACAACGGCGCCCCCTCGCTCAACCTCCAGCTGCCCGACGGCAGCCGGCTGTTCGCGGTCATGGCGGTCACCGCCCGGCCGTGCGTGGCCATCCGCCGCCACCGGTTCCCCAAGGTGTTCCTCGACGACCTGGTGGGGCTGGGCTCCATCGACGTCGCCCTGCGCGAGTTCCTGGCCGCGGCCGTGCGGGCCCGCAAGAACTTCATCGTGTGCGGCGGCGTCGACGCCGGCAAGACCACGATGATGCGGGCCCTGCTCAACGAGGTCGGTGCCGACGAGCGCATCGTCACCATCGAGGACAACCTCGAGCTGGGCCTCGACCGCTACCCCGACCTCCACCCCGACGTGGTGGCCCTGGAGGCCCGGGAGGAGAACGTCGAGGGCGAGGGGGCCATCGACCTCGCCACCCTGGTGCGCTGGGGCCTGCGCATGAACCCCGACCGGGTAATCGTCGGCGAGGTGCGGGGCCACGAGGTCATCCCCATGCTCAACGCCATGAGCCAGGGCAACGACGGCTCGATGTGCACCATCCACGCCAACTCGTCGTCGGGCGCCTTCGGCAAGCTGGCCATGTACGCCGTGCAGGCCCCCGAGCGACTCAACCTCGAGGCCACCAACCTCATGGTCGCCAACGCCATCAACTTCATCGTCCACATCGGCTCGGCCGTCGGCGGCGGCGCCGGCGGCCTGCGGCGGTTCGTGAGCTCGGTGCGCGAGGTGGTGGGGGCCGAGGGGTCGATGATCGTGTCCAACGAGATCTTCCGGCCCGGCTACGACCGGCGGGCCGTCCCCGGGGCCCCGCTGCGGGACGCCACCCAGTCCGAGCTGGCGGCCGTCGGGTTCGATCACTCGGTGATGCTCCGCCCCGACGGATGGTGGACCTGAAGCCACGCCGGGCGGCGGCGCGAGTGAGCTCGGTGGTGACCCCCCAGTGGGAGGGAGGCGCCCGGCCGAGTAGCTTCGGCTGCCGGGGAAGGAAGCTGGAGGGCTGGCCGTGGTCCGGGGCAAGGTGACGTGAGCGTCGACACGATCGACGCGGCGCCGGTGTCGGCGCCGCCGGCCGGGCGCGCCCTCGGCTACACGCCGGCGCTCGACGGGCTGCGGGGGCTGGCCGTGCTGGCCATCATCGTGTACCACACCGAGATCCGGGGCACCCACGGCACCTTCCTCGGGGTCTCGACGTTCTTCACCCTCTCGGGCTTCCTCCTCACCACCATCACGCTGGCCGACCACCGCCGCACAGGGCGGGTGGCCGTCGGCCGGTTCTACGCCCGCCGGGCCCGCCGGCTGCTGCCGGCGGCGCTGGTCACCATCCTGGTGGCCGGGGCCCTGACCCTGGCGTGGGGGACCAACACCCAGGTCGCCAACCTGCGGGGCGACGCCCTGTCGGCCCTGTTCTACGTGGGCAACTGGCACCTGATCCTCGACGGCCAGTCCTACGGGGCCATCTTCCAGACGCCGTCGCTCTACACCCACTTCTGGTCGCTCGGCATCGAGGAGCAGTTCTACCTGGCCTTCCCGCTGGCGTTGGCGCTGGGGCTGCGGGCCGGGCGGGGGTCGCGGCGGGCGCTGGCCGCCGGGCTGGTCGTGATCGTGGTGGCGTCGACGGCGTGGTCGGCGCACCTCGTCGGCACGGCCGGCGGGATCGACCGGGCGTTCTTCGGCACCGACACCCGCATCGCCGAGCTGGCCGTCGGCTGCCTTCTGGCGCTGTGGTGGGCCCGGACGCCCGAGGTCACCGGCCGCGCCGCACGGGCGCTGCAGGGCGCCGGGGTGGCCGCCCTGGTCGCGATCCTCGTCGTGTGGCACGTCGCCTCGCGCGACGACGAGTTCCTCTACCGGGGCGGCCTCGCCCTCTACGCGGTGCTCAGCGCGCTGGTGATCCTGGCGGCCGTGCAGCCCCGCGGACTCATCCCCCGGGTGCTGGGCGTCCGGCCGCTGGTGGCGATGGGCGCCATCTCCTACGGCGCCTACCTCATCCACTGGCCGCTGATGGTGGTGATCCGCCAGCAGACCTCGTTCGGCGCGGTGGGCCGGCTGATCGTGGTGCTGCCGCTGACCATCGTGCTGGCGGCGGCGTCGGCCCGGTGGGTCGAGCGACCGGTCCGCACGGGCGGGTGGCCGCCGGCCCGGGTGGCGCCACGGGTGGCGGCGGCGGCGCTGGTGGCCTGCGCCCTGGTGGTCGTGGCGGCGACGGCGCTGCGGGGCACGCCCGAGACCACGCCCGACTTCGCGGCGTCGGCGGCCAAGCTCGAGGCGCTGGCCCCGCCCCCCGGGCTGGCCGGCAACGAGGCGTTGACCGAGCGGCTGACCGAGCTGGGGGAGATGACCCAGGCCGAGGCCGATCCCGACGGTCGCTACGCCGACCTCCGCGCCGAGATCGCCGGCTCGACCGCGCCCCGCGTCGGCTTCTTCGGCGACTCGAGCGCCGTGATGAGCGGGGTGGGCATCTTCGACTGGGCCCTCGACCACCTCGACCAGCTCGCCCCCTCCGCCGGATCGGCCGACCTCGGCTGCGGCCTGGTCGACGGCGGCCGGCGCAAGGTCGGCGACCAGAAGCTCGACAAGCCCGACACGTGCGAGGGCTGGATGGACCGGTGGGAGGCGGCGGTCACCGACGCCCGGGTCGACATCGCCGTCGTCGAGTTCGGGTCGTGGGAGGTGCGCGACCAGCAGATCCGCTCCGGCGGCCCCTCCCTCACGATCGGCGAG
>DASXRH010000128.1:0-7200 GCA_036506715.1 Acidimicrobiales bacterium | reverse complement strand
CGCGGTGCACAGCTTCGACATGAGGGACATGGGCGGCCTGCGCAAGTGGATGCCGCAGACCTACAAGACCTTCGTCATCGCCAGCGCCGCCCTCATCGGCCTGTTCCCGCTGGCCGGGTTCTGGTCCAAGGACGAGATCCTGGCCGGCGCCAGCCAGCTGGGTGGGGCCGGCAACTACAAGGTGTTCATGGTCGTCGGCATCGCCGGCGCCCTCATGACCGCCGCCTACATGACCCGGGTCATCTACCTCACGTTCTTCGGCGAGTTCCGGGGCCACGGCCACCCCCACGAGTCGGGGCCCCGCATCACGGTCCCGCTGTGGATCCTGGCCGTGCTGGGCGTGACCGCCGGCCTGGCCAACCTGCCCTCGGCGCTCACCCCCGACTCGACGGCGCTGCGGTTCGAGCACTACTTCGAGCCCAAGGGCGCCTACTTCCCGACCGTCCACTTCGCCCACCCCGAGTTCTCGCTCGGCATCGCCGTGGCCAGCACGATCATCGGCCTGGTGGGCATCACCCTGGCCTACCTGTGGTACTGGCGGGACGCCGGCCCCCACGGCATCACCGCGCGCAGCCGGGTGGCCCGGGGCGGCTACACGGTGCTTGTCAACAAGTACTACTTCGACCGCCTCTACACCGACATGATCGTCGGCTCGATCAAGGGTCCGGTGGCCCGGGCCACCTACTGGGTCAACCAGAACATCATCGACGGCATCGTCAACGGCGCCGGGCAACTCTCGACCGTGCTCGGGCGCTTCGTCTACGAGCGCATCGACCAGCAGGTGGTCGACGGGGTGGTCAACGGGTCCGCCGAGGTCGCCGAGGGCGGCGGCCAGGTCTTCCGCAAGCTCACGTCCGGCAAGGTCCAGCAGTACGGCGCCCTCCTGTTCGGGGCGGCCGCCGTGTTCGCCGGCGTCTTCATCATCTTCGTCTGACGGCAACGCCAAGGGTCTCCGATGGACAACAACCAGTTCCTGGCCGATTGGGGCCTGACGCTCATGGTGTTCCTGCCGCTGGCAGGGGCGCTCGTGATGCTGCTCGTCCCCCGCGCGGAGGAGAACCTCCACCGCTGGATAGCGCTGATCACCACGCTGGCCACCGCCGGCGTCGGCGTGGCCGTGATGGCCGACTTCGACTACGACGCGTCCGACAAGCTGCAGTTCGTGGTGAACAAGGCGTGGATCGACGTCATCCACGCCCGTTACACGGTCGGCATCGACGGGCTGTCGGTGCCGCTGGTGGCGCTGACGCTGCTGGTGGTGCCGGCGTGCGTCATCTACTCGTGGAACCACTTCCCCGAGCCGCGCAACGCCAAGGCGTTCCTCATCCTCATCCTGGTGCTCGAGACCGGCATGCTCGGCACGTTCGTGGCGCAGGACCTGATCCTGTTCTTCGTGTTCTTCGAGGTCGTGCTGCTGCCGATGTACTTCCTCATCGGTGTGTGGGGCGGTGAGCAACGGCAGTACGCGTCGATCAAGTTCTTCCTGTTCACGCTGTTCGGCTCGGCGCTGATGATCGTGAGCTTCCTGGCGCTGTTCTTCGTGACCGGCGGCGAGACGTTCAACATGACCGAGCTGGCCCGGTTGGTGGCCGAGAACCCGGTCTCCCGCACCGCCGGGCTGCTGATCTTCGGCGGCATGTTCATGGGCTTCGGCATCAAGGTGCCGATCTTCCCGTTCCACACCTGGCTGCCCGACGCCCACACCCAGGCGCCCACGGTGGGCTCGGTGATCCTGGCCGCCGTGCTCCTGAAGCTGGGCACCTACGGGTTCATCCGGGTGGCCATCCCGATCCTGCCCGACGCCGCCGCCGAATGGGCGCCGATCATCGGCCTGCTGGCGGTCGTCGGCATCATCTACGGGGCCCTGGCCTGCCTGGCCCAGACCGACATGAAGCGGCTGATCGCCTTCTCGTCGGTGGCCCACATGGGCTTCGTGATGCTGGGCATCGCCACCCTCACCGACTTCGGCTTCAACGCCGCCGTCATGGGCATGGTCGCCCACGGCCTCATCACGGGGATGCTGTTCTTCGTGGCCGGCTCGGTGAAGGAGCGGTACCACACGCTCGAGATCAAGCGGCTGGGCGGCATGCTGCTGTCGGCCCCCCGCCTGGGCTGGATCCTCGGCTTCACCGCCATGGCGTCCCTCGGCCTGCCCGGCCTGGCCGGGTTCTGGGGCGAGTTCCCGGCGATCCTGTCGTCCTACCAGCCCGGCGCCGGGCTGAGCGAGGTGACGTTCCGGGTGTACATGGTGGTGGCGGCCATCGGCACGGTGTTCGCCGCCGGCTACCTGCTGTGGCTCTACCAGCGCACCGCCTTCGGCACGCCCACCGACGAGTTCGCCGGGGAGGACATCCCCGACGTGACGCTGCCCGAATGGATCGCCTGGGTGCCGATGCTGGTGCTCATCCTCGTCATCGGCGTCTACCCCAACCTGGTGTTCCACGTGACCGACGGCCAGCTCACCTCGGTGGCCCAGCAGGTCGCCTCGGCGGTCGGCGGCTGATCGGGTGGACGTCACCCTGCTCGCCCAGTCCAGCGGGTTCGCCAGCCCGGCGATCGACTGGCACGCGCTCGCCCCCGAGGTGGTGGTGACCGGTGTGCTGTGCCTGGTGCTGGTGGCCGACCTGTTCCTGCCCGACGACCGCAAGGCGTTGCTGCCGTCGCTGGCCGGCATCGGCCTGCTGGGCGCGCTGGTGCCGGTGCTGACCCTGGCGGTCGACGGCGCCGACCGCACGATGTTCGGCGGCGCCTACGCGGTCGACAACTTCGCGCTCGTGGCCAAGGCGCTGTTCCTGGTGGCCGGGTACGTCGTCGTGCTGCAGTCCACCAACTACATCGCCGAGGGCGACTACGCGGAGGGCGAGTACTACTTCCTGCTGCTGTCGTCGATCCTCGGGATGATGGTGATGGCCTCGGCCCGCGACCTCATCACGATCTTCGTGGCGCTCGAGATGCTGTCCGTCCCCGCGTACCTGCTGGCCGGGTGGCGCAAGCGCGACCGCAAGGGCAACGAGGCGGGCGTCAAGTACTACCTGATGGGCGTGTTCGCCTCCGGGGTCCTGCTCTACGGCATGTCGCTGGTCTACGGCGTGGCGGGCAGCACCAGGCTGGCCGACATCGGCGGGGCGCTGGCCACCGGCGAGTCGGTGCCGGTGATCACGCTGGCCGTCGTGTTCTGCGTGGCCGGGTTCGCGTTCAAGGTGTCGGCGGTGCCGTTCCACACGTGGGCGCCCGACACCTACGAGGGCGCGCCCACGCCCATCACGGCCTTCCTGTCTGTGTCGTCGAAGGCGGCCGGGTTCGTGGCCCTGCTCGAGCTGATCGTCATCGGCTTCGCCGGGCAGGCCGACGTGGTGCGCCCGCTGATCTGGGTGCTGGCGGCGGCGTCCATGACCATCGGCAACGTGGTGGCGCTGCGCCAGACCAACCTGGTGCGCATGCTCGCCTACTCGGGCATCTCGCAGGCGGGGTTCATCCTCGCCCCGCTGGCGGTGGTCGGGCAGATCGGCGACTCGACGCTGACGTCGGTGGTGACCTACCTGCTGATCTACGCGGCGATGAACCTGGGGGCCTTCACGGTGGTGATGGCCGTGGCCCGCAAGACGGGCAGCGCCGAGATCTCCAGCTTCGCCGGGCTGTTCGACTACGCCCCGTCGCTGGCCGTGCTGATGTCGGTCTTCCTGTTCTCGCTGGCGGGCATCCCGCCCCTCGGCGGCTGGCTGGCCAAGTTCGTCGCCTTCCGGGCCGTGGTCGACGCCGACACGCCGTGGGCCTACGTCCTGGCCGTGGTGATGGCCGTCAACTCGGTGATCGCGCTGGCCTACTACGCCAACGTGGCCAAGGAGATCTGGATGAACCAGGCGCCCGACGGCGACCACACCCCGGTGCGGGTGCCGGTCTCGCTGAGGGCCGCCCTGGCCATCACCGCCGTGCTCACCCTCGCCTTCGGCGTGACCCAGTGGGCCACCCAGCTGGGCGACATGGCCACCTTCGTGGCGTTGGCCAGACCGTAAGGGTCGCGGCGGCCCACGAACCGGCGCGCGTTTCCTGCGGTTTCCGCAGAGTTCGCGCGCCAGGTGCGTGTGCCACGCTGGCGCCCGTGAGCCCGGCCAGTCGATACCGCATGAGCGGCGCCGGCCCGGTGGCGGCGGCCGTGGCCGCCGAGATCCGCCGCCACGGCCCTGTCCCCCTCGAGCGGGTGGTGGAGCGGGCCCTCTACGACGGCGACGGCGGCTTCTACGAGTCGGGGGGCCGAGCCGGCGGCCGGCGGGGCGACTTCCTGACCAGCCCCGAGGTCGGTCCGCTGTTCGGCGCGGTGGTGGCCCGGGCGCTCGACGGCTGGTGGCTGGAGATGGGCGAGCCCGACCCCTATGTCGTGGTCGAGGCCGGCGCCGGGCCGGGGACGCTGGCCCGCACCGTGCTGGCCGCCGCCCCCGCCTGCGCCCCGGCGCTGCGCTACGTCCTGGTCGAGCGGTCGGCCGCCCAGCGCCGGCTGCACGCCGCCGCGGTCCGCCTCGAGGACCCGGCGCTCGCCTTCGCGCCCGTCGATCACGACACCGAGGCGCCCGTGCCCGGCGCGCCCACCGGGCCCATCTGCGTGAGCCTGGCCGACCTGCCCCGCATCGCCGGGCCGGCCGTGGTGGTGGCCAACGAGCTGCTCGACAACCTGCCGTTCGGCCTGGCCGAGCGGCGCGACGGCACCTGGGGTGAGGTCCGGGTCGACCTCGACCGGTCCGGCCGGTTGTTCGAGCTGGTCGTCCCCCTGGACGACGAGCGCTCGGCCCTGCTCGACCGGCTGGCGCCGGCGGCGGTCACCGGCGCCCGGGTCCCGCTCCAGCAGGCGGCCCGGACCTGGTTGCGCGACGCCCTCGGCGTCGCCACCCCGGCCGGCCGGGTGGTGGCGGTCGACTACGCCACCACCACCGCCGACCTCGCCGCCCGGCCGCCGGCCGAGTGGCTGCGGACCTACCGGGCCCACGCCCGGGGTGGCGGGCCGCTCGACGCCCTCGGCGCCCAGGACATCACCTGCGAGGTGGCGGTCGACCAGCTGGCCCTCCTCCGGCCGCCCACCCGCGACACGGCCCAGGCCGACTGGCTGCGGGCCTGGGGCATCGACGAGCTGGTGGCCGCCGCCCGCGACGAGTGGACCGCCCGGGCCCACGTCGCCGACCTGGCCGCTCTCGCCGCCCGCAGCCGCATCACCGAGGCCGATGCCCTGCTCGACCCGGCCGGCCTCGGCGCCTTCCGGGTGCTGGAGTGGCGCTGATCAGCCGATCGAACGGTCGTAGCCGGCGTCGGCGGGTTCGACCCGGGTCTCGGCGAGCAGCCGCTCGATGCCCCCGACGATGAAGTCGAGCCCCAGCTCGAACTCCTGGTCGTAGTCGGTCGGCTTCATCTCGCCCAGCGCTGCCAGCCGGGGGAAGCGGTCGCCGTGGATCGACCGGCCCACCGTCGGCGCGGGCGCGGCCGCCCGCAGCTCGTCGCCCACCTGCTCGGACGCGAGGCCGAGGGTGAAGCTGGCGATCACGCCCAGGACCCGGTCGGCCAGCGCCAGCTCGAAGCCCATGGCGCACAGCTCGGTCAGGGCGGACTCGACGAAGGTGGCCGTGCCCTCGGTGACCAGCGGCCGCCCCGCCACCAGCCGCACGGCGTTCGGGTGGTCGAGCAACACGGTGCGGTAGGTGGCGGCGTGGCGGCGGATGCGGTCCTGCCATCGGCCCGGCCCCGGGGTGATGAGCGGCATCTGCCGGAACACCTGCTCGACCACGCCCTCGATCAGATCCTGCTTGCTGCGCACGTAGCCGTAGAGCGACATGGCCTCGACGCCCAGCTCGCGCCCGAGCCGCCGCATGGTCAGCGCCTCGACCCCCTCGCGGTCGACCAGGTCGAGCGCAGCGCGCAGCACGCGATCGCGTGACAGCGGGGTGCGGCGCTCGGCCATAGGCCAGCAGAATCCCACGTGAGGCGCCCGCCCGGCCACCGATCCGTCGGGCGGGGCCGAACCCGCGCCGGGGCGCAACGACGGCGGGAGCTCGCGCCCGGGGGGCCGAGGACAGGGCCGAGGTCACCGCGGTCGACCCGGGTGCCACGACCTCGCGGTTCCGTACCGGCCCCGTGGCGGGCGGTGCCGGTAGGCTCGCCGCCAATCCGCGCCGCGACGCCACCGAGGGGGATGCCATGGCCGACGAGCCGGCGATCGAGGACTACTTCGTCGAGGACCGCACGTTCCCGCCGCCCGCGGGCTTCGCAGCCGACGCGCTGGTGACCGGGCCCGAGCTGTACGAGGAGGCCGAGGCCGACTGGCAGGGGTTCTGGGCCCGGCAGGCCGCCGACCTCGTGTCCTGGTACGACGAGTGGCACACGATCCTCGACTGGGACCTGCCCTTCGCCAAGTGGTTCGTGGGCGGCACGCTCAACGTCTCGTACAACTGCCTCGACCGCCACGTCGAGGCGGGCCGGGGCGACAAGGTCGCCTACCACTGGGAGGGCGAGCCGGGCGACACCCGCACGGTCACCTACGCCGACCTGCTGGGCGAGGTCCAGCGGTTCGCCAACGTGCTCAAGGGCCTGGGCGTGGGCAAGGGCGACCGGGTGGCCATCTACATGCCGATGATCCCCGAGCTGCCCGTGGCCATGCTGGCCTGCGCCCGCATCGGGGCGCCCCACTCGGTCGTGTTCGGTGGGTTCTCGGCCGACTCGCTGGCCGATCGCATCAACGACGCCGAGTGCAAGGTGCTGGTCACCGCCGACGGCGGGTTCCGCCGGGGCCAGGCCCACCTGCTCAAGCCCACGGTCGACGTCGCCCTGGCCGGCACCCGGTCGATCGAGCACGTCGTGGTGGTCGACCGGGTCACCAGCCACGCCGACGGTGACGGCGCGTCGGTCGACATGTCCGACGGGCGGGACCACTGGTACGACGAGCTGATGGCCGAGGCCGACGCCACGTGCGAGCCCGAGCGCATGGACAGCGAGGACCTGCTCTACCTGCTGTACACCTCGGGCACCACGGCCAAGCCCAAGGGCATCATGCACACCACCGGCGGCTACCTCACGCAGGTGGCCTTCACCCACCGCTACGTGTTCGACCTCCAGCCCGACACCGACGTCTACTGGTGCGCGGCCGACATCGGCTGGGTCACCGGCCACAGCTACATCGTGTACGGGCCGCTGGCCAACGGGGCCACCAGCATCATCTACGAG
>DASXRH010000127.1:0-1652 GCA_036506715.1 Acidimicrobiales bacterium | reverse complement strand
GCTACGGCGACACGTCCGACAACCCGGCGTGCATCTGGCACCCGCGCGGGCCGTCGGCCACCGGGGCCCCGGCCCACCGCCTGAGGTGACTCAAGCGGCGGCCCACCGCCTGAGGTGACTCAAGCGGCCGTGGCACCCGCTCGCCGCAAGGTCGACACTCACCTGGGCCACCCAAGCTCGACGTGGACCGGTCCGCCCCCCGGCGTAGCGGTCGACGCCGCGGACCAACGGCGCCGACCGCCACGACACCGGAGAACCGGCCGGCCCCGTCGTGGTCGCCCGGGTCAGAGCCGGCGCATGACGGTGACCACCCGGCCGAACACCGAGACGTCGGCCGCGTCGAACTCCATCGGCGACAACCGGGGGTTGGCCGGCTGCAGCACGACCCGGTCGCCGTCGGCCGTGAAGGTCTTGACCGTGGCCTCGTCGCCGGGGATGCCGGCCACGACCACGTCGCCATTGTCTGCCGTCTTCTGCGAGCGGCACACCACGAAGTCACCGTCGAGGATGCCGGCCTCGATCATCGAGTCGCCCCGGACCCGCAGCATGAACAGGTCGCCCTCGCCGGTGAAGTCGGCCGGGAGCGGCAGCACCTCCTCGACGTTCTCCTGCGCCAGCACGTCGGTGCCGGCGGCCACGTCGCCGACCAGCGGCACGTGGCGCACGGGACGCCGGTCGATGACCGCGTCGGACGTCGGGTCCCACCGCACCTCGATGGCCCGGGGCTTCGTGGGGTCGCGCCGTAGGTAGCCGCGCTTCTGCAGCGCGGCCAGGTGGGCGTGGACCGTCGACGGCGACGTGAGGCCGACGGCCTCGCCGATCTCGCGCACCGACGGCGGGTAGCCGCGCTCGCGCATGTGCTGCTCGATGATCTCGAGGACCTCGCGTTGGCGGCTGGTCAAGGTCTGGGGGGGCATCGGTGCGGGCTCCTTCGTGCGGTGATCTGCCCTGGTGGGCAGCAGGCCTGTCGGATGGCGTCGAGGCCCGGTCTGCTCCGGGCGATCACTCCCAACGGGCGCCGGCGGACGACCGAACGCACGTTCCGGGGGTGACCGTACCATCGGGCCCACCGGATGGCAAACACCCGTTCGAAGATCCTCTTGACGCCGAACAGAGGTTCGTGGAACGCTCACTGGCGAACGAGCGTTCGGCCGACGTAGCTGCGGCGGCCGCGTCGGCCGAACGCCGTCGATGCCCGGGAGGTCCCCTCCCCGGCCTCGGCGACCGAAACTGTCACACCCCCTCGGGAGACTCAGGTCATGGTTGCGATCACCACACATCGAGAGCACGAGGCGGCCGAGGCCGAGCTGGCGGATCTCGCCGGGCGGCGCGGTCAGCGTCGGCGAACCGAGCCGACCTCATCGCTGGCCGACTCGCGCTGGGCGTCGCCGGCGACGGCGAGCGCGGCGGCGGTCGCGGCCGCCGAACTGGTCGTCCGCCGCGACCGGCGGCTGGCCGTTGCTCGCCATGGGTCGGCGGCTGCGGTCTACCCCCCGGCGACACCCTGGCTGCGCCCGCAACCGGCCGACGGTCCCGCCGCCACCCCGTGGCCGCTCGACGACGGGCGGCCGCACGGGCGACGCCTGCCTGACCGGGCGACCCGGGTCCGGCGGCGTCGGCTGGCCGTGCTCGTGGTGGCCGTCCTGGTGGTG
>DASXRH010000126.1:0-1640 GCA_036506715.1 Acidimicrobiales bacterium | reverse complement strand
GACGGCGAACAGGGCGGCCTGCGTGCGGTCGGCCACGCGCAGCTTGGCCAGCACGCTCGACACGTGGGTCTTCACGGTCTTCTCGGACACGAACAGCTCGGCGGCCAGCTGTCGGTTGGACAGGCCCCGGCCCAGGCCGGCCAGCACCTCCCGCTCCCGGGCGGTCAGCCGCTCGAGGTCGGGGTGCTCGGATCCGGCCGCCGGCGGTTCGCCCGCCACCCGGGCCATGACCACGGCCGCCGCCTCGGGCGACAGCATGGGCTCGCCCCGGTGGACGGCCCGGATGGCGTCCTCCAGGACCCCGGGACCGGCGTCCTTCAGCAGGTAGCCGTCGGCGCCGGCCTGGATGGCGGGGATGACCTGCTCGGCGCCGCTGAAGCTGGTGAGCACCAGGATCCCGACCGGCGGGCCGCCCGCCCGTAGCCGGCGGATGGCCTCGATGCCGTCGACGCCCGGCATCACGAGGTCGGTGAGCAGCACGTCGGGCCGGGTCTCGGTCACCAGCCGCACGGCCTCGTCACCGTCGGCCGCCTCGCCCACGACGGCGAAGCCCTGGGCCTCGAGGAACGAGCGAAGCCCCTGGCGCACCACCGGGTGATCGTCGCTCACCACCACCCGGATCGGCGGCTCGGCGGGGACGGCGGCGCTCATGGTTCGCTCGCTGCGCTCGCTCATCGGCGCACCCTTCGGGATGCGCGCAATGAGCGATCGGCCCTGCGGGCCGAGTACCGCACTGTGCTAATGGTTCGCTCGCTGCGCTCGCTCACGAGGGCACCCGCAGCTCGACGGTGGTGCCGGCACCGGGGGCCGAGGTGACCGTGAGCGCCCCGCCCAGCGACGCGGCCCGCTCGTGCATCGAGGTCAGCCCCAGCCGCCGCGACCGCACGGCCCGGGCGTCGGGATCGAAGCCCCGGCCGTCGTCGGTCACGCGCAGCACCAGGCCGGTCCCCGAGCCGGGCGGCCCCGCTCCCGCCTCGACCGTGACCCGGGACGGGTGGGCGTGGCGCAGGGCGTTGCTCACCGCCTCCTGGGCGATGCGCAGCACCTGGTGCTCGACGTCGGGGTCGAGCTCGCCCAGGTCGCCGGTGGTGACCTCCACCGGGACCTCGTGGGCCCGGCCGGCCAGCGCGAACTGGGCCCGCAGCGTGGCGGCCAGCCCGTCGCGGTCGAGGTCGGCGGGCCGCAGGCCGTCCACGGCCGACCGCAGCTCGCCGGACAGCCGGGCGGCGAGGTCGCGCACGGTGGCGAGCGGAGCGGCGGCGGCCGCCGGGTCGGCGGCCAGCATCCGGGCGGCGGTCTCGGCCGCCAGCTGGAGGCTGAACAACGACTGGCTCATCGCGTCGTGCAGCTCGCGGGCCAGGCGGCCCCGCTCCTGGGCCAGCGCCAGCTCCCGGCTGTCCTCGAACAGGCGGGCCTGGTCGATGGCGATGGCGGCGTGGGAGGCCAGCAGCACGACCGCGGCCTCGTCGCCGGCGCTGAACGCGGGCGCCCCCTGCTTGTCGGTCAGGTAGAAGGCGCCG
Organism: Acidimicrobiales bacterium; assembly: GCA_036506715.1. Lineage (GTDB taxonomy): Bacteria > Actinomycetota > Acidimicrobiia > Acidimicrobiales > VFJN01 > ZC4RG19. The sequence continues at coordinate 120 of DASXRH010000126.1, read as the reverse complement.
ATGACGTCGCCGGACGAGACGATCGGCACCCCGAGGAACGAGCGCATCTGGGGATGCGCCGACGGCCACCAGCCCCGGAACCGGGGGTCGGCCGTGATGTCGGCGGTGCGGTAGGGCGAC
>DASXRH010000125.1:0-3741 GCA_036506715.1 Acidimicrobiales bacterium | reverse complement strand
CGCACGGCAGCGGCCAGGGTGGCGTACCGGCCCCGGACCTCGGCCGGGGTCAGCACCCGATCGGCGGGGAACACCGAGTCGATCTCGGCCTGGAGGGTGATGAAGTCGGGTCCGGTCCACGGCAGCGGCTGGACGAAGTGGAAGCCGGGGTCGGGCACCTGGTCGTCCTTGGCCTCGATCTGGATGGTGACGGGCAGGTGGCCGGGGTGGGCGTCGGACCAGTCGCGCACCTGGGTCAGGCAGATCACCAACGTCGGGCAGGTGGTGCGGAAGTCGACCTCCTGCACGTGGAGCACCTTGAGCCCCGGGCCGGCCAGCGCGGGGTCGGGGGGCGCCACCCCCAGCAGGTCGACCGTCTTGGGATGGGCGTAGCGGCCGCCGGCCGGGTCGTCGACGAACACGTCGAGCTCGATCTGGCGGACCCCCGCGTCGAGCTCCTCGGGCAGCGGGTGGTGGGTGTACTCGAAGCCCTGGGCCTGGGCGCCGAGGAAGCCGGTGAGGGCGGCCATGAGCGCCGGTTCCGGCTGGACGTGGTAGCTGTTGTGCGAGGCCAGGACCTGGATCTCGTTGAGGCGGACCTGGGCGCCCCGGCCGACGCCACCCCCGCCGCCCGGCCCCGGGACATGGCATGCGGCCGCCACCAGGGCGACGGCGGCCAGCAGGGCGATCGGGAGCGTGCGGGGTCGGCGGCGGGTCATGGCCAGGCAGCATGGCCCATCGGGCGGGTCCCGCGCCCGTCCGGCGGGTTCAGCCGCCCGGCGGGCGGCCCGCCGCCGCCTCGTCCGAGGCGGGCGGGCAGGCGGGCGCGGCGGTCGTGGTGGGCGTGACCGCCGCGCCCGCATCCGCCGCCGGGGGGCAGGCGGCGGCCCGGGCCGCCACCGTGTCGGTGACGAACTCGAGCATGGTGGGCGACCAGCCGACCGACGCCGGGGGCGTCGAGCCCGTGTCGCCGCCGGTGTCGCCCTCGCCGGCGCCGGGGGTCGTGGTGGACGGGGTGGGGTCCGGCGCCTCGGTGGTCGGTGGGGCGTCGCGGCCGGGGTCGACCGTGGGTGGCGGGCCGGGCTCGGTGGCGGGCGGGGTCGGCGCCGGCGCGGGGGCGGTCGTCGGCGGGCTCGGCGCCGGCGCGGGGGCGGTCGTCGGCGGCGTCGTGGGCGGCGGCGCCGGGGCCGTGGTCGGAGGCGGGGCCGGCGCGGGCGGCGCAGGCGGCGCGGGCGCCGGAGCCGGGGCCGGCGCGGGAGCGGGCGGCGGCACCTGGCCCCGTCCCGGGCCGGGGACGGGGGCGGGGTCGGGGCCCTCGTCGGCGACGCCGAACTCCCGGTCGAAGATCGCGTCGCCCTGGGGGTCGTAGCCGTCGTCGAAGTTCAGGTCGTCGAAGTCGTAGGCGTCGCCGGCCCCCGAGCCGTAGTCGGGATCGTCGTCGGGCGACGGGTCGAACTCGCCCGCCTCGTAGGACGCGGCCAGGCTCAGCACCACCCGCACGTACTCGTCGGTGTGGTTGTAGCGGCGGACGGCGGCGGCCGCCTGCCGGGGCTCGGTCAGGTCGGCGGCGCCGGCGCACAGGAACACACTGGCGCCCCAGGCGGCGTCGAAGACGTTGTTGGGGTCGCGCCGGCTGTCGCCGTTGCCGTCGACGCCGACGTTGCGCCAGGTGGAGGGGATGATCTGCATCGGCCCCACGGCCCGGTCGTACACGGTGTCGCCGTCGAGGGCGCCCCGGTCGGTGTCGCGCACGAGGGCGAGGCCGTCCCGGCCGTCGAGCGGGAGGCCACGGATCGGCTTGGTGCCGTAGCCGTCGGGGCGCAGCACGCTGCCGCCGAACCGGCCGTGGTCGGACTCGACCCGGCCGATGGCGGCCACCAACGACCAGCGGATGCCGCACGACGGGTCGGCGGCGGCCGCCTCGTCTTCGGCCCCCACGTAGGCGTCGAGCGCCTCGTCGGGGATGCCGCTCGCCTCCAGGTTCCCACTGATCTCGTCGTCGGAGAAGAAGCCGGGGTCGGGGGCGAAGCCGGCCTCGACGACGTCGTCGGGGGTGGGCTCGTCGATGGCGAGGCCGTCGAAGTCGACGTCGTCGCGCCAGCCCACCGTCTGGCCGAGGGCGCCGCCGACCAGGCCCGAGCCGCTGCCCTCCATGGCGCCGAGCATCCCCCCGCCCGGCAGGGCCAGGCCCACGGCCGCCAGGACGCCGAGCCCCACCCGTCGCACCCACCTGTTGTGCCGCATCGGCGTCTCCCTCCGGGTCCCGTCGGAGGGGGATTCGGGGCCCGGCACGGGGGCGGATGGCGGCGCCGTCGCAGGGCCGTGACCAGCTGTGACGCGCTGTCACACGATCGTCTGTTGACAAGAGTCCAGGCCGTCCCCTAGCTTGCCGGGCTGCATGTGACAGTCGTCACGATGCGGCGTCCGTCGGTCCAGCGGGCGTCCCTGAGGGGAGGGGCAACGTGTCTACGACAGCGACGCGTCGACGGTGGTTCAAGGCGATGGGGGTCTTCCTGGCCCTCGGCCTGGTCGCCGTGGGCTGTGGCGGCGGCGGCGACTCGGGTGGCGGCGGCGGCGACAACGCCGCCGACGCGGGCACGCCCCAGCCGGGAGGCAAGGTGGTCTACGGCCTCGAGGCCGAGACGGCCGACGGCTTCTGCCTGCCCGAGGCCCAGCTGGCCATCTCGGGCATCATGGTCGCCCGCACGATCTACGACACGCTCACCCGGCCCGACGCCGAGGGCAAGTACGAGCCGTGGCTGGCCAAGTCGGTCGAGCCCAACGCCGATTACACCCAGTGGACCATCACGCTGCGCGACGGCGTCAAGTTCCACGACGGCACCGACCTCACGGCCGAGGTGGTCAAGAACAACCTCGACGCCTACCGGGGTGCCTACCCCACCCGCAAGCCCCTGCTCTTCACGTTCACCTTCCAGAACATCGCCTCTGTCGACGTGGTCGACCCGGCAACGGTGACCGTGACGATGAAGGAGCCGTGGGTGGCCTTCGACGCCTATCTCTACGGCAGCGGCCGGGTCGGCATGATGGCCCAGAGCCAGCTCGACGACACCCAGTCCTGCGCCGAGAAGCTGGTCGGCACCGGGCCGTTCATGCTCGACGAGTGGGTCCCCAACCAGAAGCTGGTGGCCAAGAAGAACCCGAACTACTGGGCCAAGGACAACGAGGGCCGCCAGCTGCCCTACCTGGACGAGATCGAGTACCGGCCGATCGTCGAGGTCGACCAGCGGGTCAACGCCCTGCAGTCGGGCGAGATCAACGCCATGCACACGAGTGACCCCTCGACCATCGCCGACCTGCGGGGCACCGCCGACTCGGGGGACATCAACATCACCGAGTCCACCGACTTCGGCGAGGTGAGCTACGTGATGCTCAACTCGTCCAAGCCGCCCTTCGACAACATCAAGGCACGCCAGGCGCTGGCCTACGCGTTCAACTTCGACGACTACAACCAGATCCGGGGCAAGGGCATCCTCACCCGGGCCACCGGGCCCTTCGCCCCCGGCAACGTCGGCAACCTCGACGACTCGGGCTTCCCCACCTTCGACCTCGACAAGGCCAAGGAGCTGGTCCAGCAGTACGAGGACGAGACCGGCCAGAAGCTGAAGTTCACCTACACGACCACCCAGGCCGCGTCCACAGTGGCCGACGCCCAGTTCCTCAAGGAGCAGGCCGGGGCGGCCGGCATGGACGTCGAGATCGTGACGGTCGACCAGTCGACCCAGATCGACTCGGCCATCCAGG
>DASXRH010000124.1:0-11780 GCA_036506715.1 Acidimicrobiales bacterium | reverse complement strand
TCGGGCGCGTCCTCGCCCTCGCCGCCCCGCTCGCCCTCGGCGGCAGCCGCCGGGCGCCACCACCGGTCCCAGGCGACCGTGACCGCCACCGCCGCGCACACGGCCACCGTGGGGTAGATGGGCATCTTGAACCGGGGGTCGCCGAAGGTTGCCAGCGGCGAGATCAGCTGGGCCAGGCCCACGGCCACGAGGAACAGGCCCCGGCGGCCCCGGTCGGGCCGGCGCACCAGCACGACGGCGCCGGCGATGCTCACCAGCCCGACGACCGCGTAGAACCCGTTGGCCGTCCAGATCAGCAGCGTGCGGGTGGAGTCGGCCACGATCGGCTGCTTGCCGAAGTCCTCGGCCACGTCGAGCCCGTCGTCGTCCCGGTCGAGCGTGATGCGCAGCTTGGTGGGCGTGCGCCGCAGCGTCGTCGCCGGCTCGTCGCGGATGTAGCGCAGCGCCCGGTCGATGTTCTCGGTCTGCCGCCTGGTCTCGGCCTCGGGCCGCCGCAGCCCCTCGGCCGTGTAGCAGTGGGCGGCCAGGTCGCCGAACCCGCCGGTGGCCCCCGGGTTGTGGCCGAGGCACAGGTTGTCGCCCAGGTTGAGCGACAGCGCCACCGGGGCGTCCATCACCACCGTCGAGCGGATCGACCACGGCAGCAGCACCGCCACCGTCGTCACCCCGACCACGGCCAGCCGCCACAACGCGCTGCGCACACGCCCGCGGTCCCACCACAGGACCAGGAACACGGGGGCGGCGACCACCGACACCGGCCGGACCAGGACGCACAGGCCGAACAGCACGCCGGTGGTCACGAGCCGGGCCGTGCCGGGCGCCCGGGCCGAGTCGGGGTCGCCCAGCGCCACCACCAGCATGAGGACGAACAGGAAGAGGAACAGCGTCTCGGTGAGGACGATGCCGCTGTGGAAGATCAGGTTGGGCCACAGCGCCCAGATGCCCGCCGCCACCAGGCCGGCCCGCCGGCCGGCCAGCCGCCGGCCCAGCACGAACACCAGCGGGATGGTGGCCACCGACAGCACCACGTTGAGGCCGATGGCCACCGAGAAGGCGGAGATGTCGCTGAACACCAGCCGCAGCAGCCACACGACCCCGCCCAGCAGCAGGGGGTAGCCCGGCGGGTAGTAGGCGGTGGCGCCCTGGTCGATGCCCGAGCCGTAGGTGTAGCCGTCGCCGGCCGCCAGGTGGTCGGACAGGATCAGGTAGAGGACGGGGTCGCGCAGCGCGACCGGCTTCTCGGCGTGGAGCCCCCACACGACCCGGAGCACCGCCCCGACGGCCACGATCGCCAGCAGCAGCCAGCGGGTGCGGCGGTCGAGCGGCGGCACGGACGGCAGCGCTCGCCTCCCCCAGTCACGGAGCGCGTGAGGCACGGCGCGCCAGAGTAGCCACCACGGCCCGCGCGTACCGTCGTACAGGTCGATAGCCGTCCGGGCGCCGGCCACGGCGGCGCGGCGGAATCTGCGAGCGGTGCGCCACGATGACTTCCGCGAGGGTCCACTAGCATCGCTCCGACGGCCGTCCGCCCGGCTGTAGGCCTCGACACCGCCGTCGAGGGGGCGACCGGTCCGAGCTTGCGCCGATGACCACCACCGAACCGCACCCCACCCGCACGGACGCCGGCCCGGGCGGCGCATCCGGCGCCGAGGCCGGCGCCGCGCCCGACGCGGCGGCCGGCCGGCCCGGCCCCACCCGCCCCCGGGCCTTCGGCTGGTGGCTGGCCGCGGTCAGCGCCGCCGGCCTCGCCGTGCGGCTGGTGTACCTGGCCGGATGGCGCACGCCGTGGACGCCCACCGGCGATCCCGCCGACTTCCACCGGGCGGCCAACCTGCTGGCCGACGGGCGGGGCTACGTGTCCCCGTGGGCCGACCACGCCCCCGGCTTCTCCACCGTTCTGGCGGTGTTCTCGTGGCTGGGGCTCGACTCGTTCCGCCAGCACCAGGTGATCGCCTGCGTGCTGGGCGCCGCCGGGGTGGCGCTGATGGGCCTGGCCGGCCGGCGGGTGGCCGGCGAGCGGGTGGGCCTGATCGTGGCCGGCATGGTGGCGCTCAACCCCAACGTCTTCGCCTACGACGCCTGGGTCACGTCCGAGACGCTGGTGGTGGCGGCCACCGCGCTGGTCGTCGTGGCCGCCTACCGCTGGTGGGACCGGCCCACCACCACCGCGGCGGCGGTCTTCGGCCTGGCCGTGGGCGCCGCGGGCCTCGTGCGGTGGGAGGCGCTGCTCTGGGGGCCGTTGGTCGCCCTGCCGCTGCTGTGGTGGTCCCGGCGGCGCCCGGCGGCCACGCCCGGCCGGTCCGGGGCCTGGGGCCAGGTGGCGGTGGCCGCCCTGGCCGGCGCCGTGGTGGTGGCGCCGTGGCTGGGCGCCGATCTGGCCGGCGGCGGGTCCACCCGGCTGGCGGCCGAGGCCGACCGCACGGCGGCGGTGGCCAACTGCGAGGCCACCTGGTTCGGCGGCCGGCTGGGGTCGCGGTCCGACGCCTGCGGCGACCAGACCGGGGCCGAGGGCCGTGCCTACGCCGGCGACCACGCCGGCCGGGCGCCGACGGTGGTGGCCACCCGGCTGGGCCGCACGGTCGGCCTGTTCCACCCCCAGCAGCAGACCCGCATCGACCGGGCCGACGACGGCCGCGAGCCCGGGCTGTCCGAGGCGGGCCTGGTGGCCTGGTACGCCACCGCCGTGGCCGGGGCGTTCGGGCTGGTGGGGCTGCGCCGGGCGGGCCGGCCGGTGTTCCCGCTGGTGGCACTGGTGGCGGCGGCGGCCGTGGTCGTGGCGGTCGAGTACGGCACCCCCCGGTTCCGGCTGCCGGCCGAGCTGGCGTTGACCATCCCGGCCGCGGTGGCGCTCGATGCCGCCGCCAGCGCGGCCCGGGCCGCCCGCCGGGCCGAGGTCGCGGCCGGGCTGACGGTCCCGCCGGTCGCCATCCCCGAGCCGGCCCCGGTGCCCGACGCCGCGGGCGGCCGGGCACCCGCCCCGGCGATCCCCGGGGCGGCCGGCTCCAGCGACGCCACCGCCGACCCGCCCGGCGGGCTCGGCTCGTCCAGCGGGAGGTTCGCCGGGTTCGACGGCATGCGGGCCCTGGCCGCCCTCGGCGTGCTGCTCACCCACGCCTCGCTCCAGGTCGGGTTCTCGGTGCGTGACCGCACCGGGCCCTACCTGTCCCGGCTCGACGTGGGCGTGGCCGTGTTCTTCGCACTATCGGGGTTCCTGCTGTACCGGCCGTTCGTGGCCCGGAGGATGGACGGCCGCCCGCGGCTCAGCACCCGCGACTACCTGCGCAACCGGTTCCTGCGGATCTTCCCCGCGTACTGGCTGGCGCTGACGATCCTGGCGGTGGTGCTCGACGTGCGCCACCGCGACGACATCCAGAACTTCTGGGACTTCGTCCGCTACTACGGCCTCCTGCAGAGCTACTCCAACGCCACCACGCTGGGCGGCCTCCAGCAGGCGTGGACGCTGACCAATGAGGTGGCCTTCTACCTGGTCCTGCCGCTGTGGGCGGCGGCGTTCACCTGGCTGGCCCGCCGGCTCGCCCCCCGCAGGGCGGTGGCGGCCGAGCTGTGCGTGCTGGGCCTGTGCGCCGCGGGGGCGCTCGCCATCGTCTACTCGGTCCACGGCTTCGGCAACGACGACGTCACGACCGGCACCTTCGACGCCCGGCTCCACTGGCTGCCGGCCAACTTCCACCTGTTCGTGCCGGGCATGGCGCTGGCGGTGGCGTTGGAGTGGTCGCGCCGGCGCGACCGCCCGCTGCGCCTGCTCGAGCTGCCCCGCCGCCACCCGATGGTGTGCTGGGCCGGCGCAGCCGCCTGCTTCTGGGCCGTGTCGACCCAGCTCGACCTCGGGTTCCAGGTGGGGGCGACCGAGCCGGGCCAGGCCGTGGTCAAGGAGGTGCTGTACGCCGGCACCGGGTTCCTGCTCGTCTTGCCCGTCGCCCTGGCCGGTGCGACGCTTCCGCGATCGCTGCGCTGGCTGGGCAGCCGACCGATGGTGGTGCTGGGGGTGCTGTCGTACGGCATCTACCTCTGGCACGAGGGGGTGACGGACATCTACCGCGAGATCTTCGACGTGCCGATCTTCCACGGATCGTTCCCGGCGGCGCTGGCCTTCACCCTGGTCGGCAGCGTTGCGGCGGCCGGCGTGTCGTACGTGGTGATCGAGCGCCCGGCCCTGGCGCTCAAGGACAGGCACAAGCGCCTGTTCGCCGACTGGCGTCCCGTGGGCCTCCCGGCCACCGCCGCCACCCCGCGCGCGCCCGCCCCGACACCCGAGGCGGTCCCGGCATGAGCGACGCCACCGGCACCCACACCGAGGCCGACACCACCCAGGCGGTGGGCACCGAGACCGCCCCGCCGTCCGAGGCCACCGGCACCGAGACCGCCCCGCCGACCGAGGCCACCGGCACCGACGCCACCGCCCCGGCAACCGAGAGCGCCGACGCCACCGCCACGGGCACCGACGTGACCCCGGCCGGCGCCGACGCCCGCGGACCCGCGCCCGACGCCGACGCGCCCGCCGGGGGCGGTCGGGGGGGCTTGCGGGGCTGGCTGGGCCGCCACCGGTGGCTCGTGCCCACCGTCGTCGTCGGGGCGGCCATCGCCCTGCCCCTCCGGGGTGTCATGCGGGCGCCCGGCGCCCCCATGGAGGAGGGGTTCATGCTGGTGTTCCCGGAGCGGCTGCTCCACGGGGACATCCCCAACAAGGACTTCCTCCACCTCTACGGGCCCGGGTCGATCTGGGTCATCGCCGGGTTCTTCAAGGTCTTCGGCATCTCGCTGTGGACCGAGCGGCTCGTGGGCGCCATCCAGCTGGTCGGCATCATCTCGGCCACCACCTACGTCGGCTACCGGTGGGGCCGCTACGCCGCCGTGCTGTGCGGGGTGGTCACGGCCGTCATCCTCATCCCGCCCATCGGCGTCACCGCACTGGCCTGGGTGGGCGGGGTGGCGCTGGCCGTGTGGTCGGTGGCGCTGGCCGCCCGGGCCCTCGACGACGGCCACCGCCGACACCGCACCCTGCTCATCGCCGGGCTGCTGGGCGGGTTCGCGCTGCTCTACCGGCCCGACCTGGTCATCTGCCTCGGGCTGGCGCTGGGCGTGCTGTTCGTGTGGGCGCTCGACGGCGCGGGACGCCGGCGCCTCGGGCTGGGGCTGGCCATCGGGCTCAGCCCCTACCTGGTCCACCTGGCGCTGGCCGGGCCGGGCAACAGCATCACCGGCATGGTGACCCAGCCGGTGTTCGAGCTGCGGCCCGGGCGCCGGCTGCCGTTCCCGCCGCCGTCCGACGACTACACGAGCTTCCTCAACCGCGCCTTCGCCTTCCGCGACTTCCCGTGGCCGCTGCCCGCCTTCCGCCAGCCGATGCAGATCGCCGTCTGGTTCTGGGTGCTGGTGGCCGTGTCCGTGGTCATGGTGGCCATCGCGGTGTGGTCCAAGCGGGCCGGCAGCCCGAACGGCTGGCGGCTGGTGGCGCTGGCCCTGCTGGCCGTCGGGCTGCTGCCCCAGGCCGTGCAGCGGGCCGACACCGCCCACCTGTCGTGGGTGAGCTGCGTGCCCTTCGGCCTGCTGCCCGCCTACCTGGCCGAAGCGGCCCGGCTGCGGGGGGTGCGCCCCGCGGCGGGCAGGGCGGTGATGCTGGCGCCGCTGGCGCTGATGCTGCTCTTCCCCCACTACACGTACCGCTGGTACGCCGACTACTCCGCCCAGAGCTTCGGGCACGACCGGGAGGTGTTCTCGGTCGACCACCGGGGCCGGAGCTTCTACTACGGGCGGTCCGACGTGGCCGTGGCCGCCGAGCGGATGCTCGACGACGTCGAGCGGCTGACCGAGCCCGGCGACCGGGTCATCGTCGGGCCCGGCGACCTGGCCGTCACGCCCTACAGCGAGGCCTACCTCTACTTCATGCTGCCCCAGCTGGTGCCGGGGACCCGCTACATCGAGATGGACCCCGGCGTGGCCAACGCCGACGACTCGGGCCTGGCCGACGAGGTGGGCCGGGCCGACGTCGTGATCCTCTCGACGATGTACGACAACTGGGTCGAGCCCAACACCTCCATGAAGCGCGGATCCGAGGCGCCGGGCGAAGTGCTGCGGCGCGACTTCTGCCTCTACGGTCGCTACGGCGACAACCCCCCGGCCGGCCCCGGCCAGCCCATCTTCGAGCTCTACACCCGCTGTGACACTGGGGAGGATGGCTGATGTCCACCGCACGACACCACCACATGGCGCGGAGTACCGTTTACCGACCGCGCGACGTCTGGGGCCCAGCATGAGAACTCTCGTGATCATCCCGACCTTTCTCGAGGCGGAGAACATCGACGACGTGCTGCGGCGCGTGCGGTCCGCGGCCCCCCACGTCGACGTGCTGGTGGTCGACGACTCCAGCCCCGACGGCACCGCCGGCCTGGCCCGCGAGACCGGGGCCGAGGTCGGCCAGGTCGACGTGCTGGTGCGGCCCGACAAGGGCGGCCTCGGGGTCGCTTACCGGGCGGGGTTCGAGCACGGGTTCGAGCGGGGCTACGAGGTCCTGGTGCAGATGGATGCCGACCTGTCCCACGACCCGGCGGCGCTCCCCGCGCTGCTGGCCCGCATCGACGCGGGCGCCGACGTGGCCATCGGCTCCCGCTACACGCCGGGCGGTCTCATCCCCCACTGGCCGGTCGCCCGCCGGCTGCTGTCCCGGGTCGGCAACGCCTACGCGTCGACCGTCCTCGGGGTGAAGATCCGCGACTGCACGTCGGGCTACCGGGCCTACCGGGCCACGGTGCTGCGCCGGGTCGAGGCCGACGCCACCCGGGCCACCGGCTACGGCTTCCAGGTCGAGCTGGCCTACCGCGCGCACCGCCTGGGCGCCACCATCGTCGAGGTGCCCATCACCTTCAACGACCGGGTGCGGGGCGAGTCCAAGATGTCGTGGCACATCATCGGCGAGGCCATGTCGCTGGTGACCTGGTGGGGCCTGCGCGACCGGCTGTTCCGCCGCACGAGGCCCGACGTCCGGCCCGGCGACGGCGACGAGGCCCCGACCACGGTCAACCTCCGGACCGCGGCCGTGCCGGCCGCGACCGACGGGACGGCCGTCGACGAGGACGACGTGGAGACCGCCTCGCCCTGAGCCTCGATCCGGCGGGCGCGACGCCACGATGACCCTGCCCGCCCGTTAGCGTTCCGGGACGTGCCGAAGCCGCAGGGTGGCCGCCGGTCGTGACGCTCGCGTCGTACCTGGCCGGCTACCTGGCAGCGGCCGCGGCGCTGGCCTCGCTGGGGTTCGCCTCGTGCCGGGTGCGGCGGGCCCTGCTCCCCGGCGCCGCCGGCGCGCTGGCGCGGCTCGCCGAGGTCGTGCTCGGACTGTCGATCCTCGTCGTCGTCCTCGAGATCGTCGGCGCGATGGGGTGGTTCAGCCGGGTCGTGGTCGTCGTCGCCGTCCCGTCCGTGGCGCTGGCGGTCGGTGCGGTGGCGCCCGTCGTGGCGCGGCGGGTGGCCACGCCCGACCGGCCGCGGGTGGCGACGGGCGACGACGGTGGGTCGCCCCGGTGGTTGGTGGTCGTCGCGCTCGTGCTGGCCGCCGTCGTGATGGCGCAGTGGGTGGCGCACGCCCAACCCGCGCTGGAGGGCGGGGTGCGCGACATGGACTCGCTCCGCTACCACGGGCCGTTCGCGGCGCGCTGGGCGCAGACCCACAGCATCGTCCCCCTGGTGCGGTCCTCGCCGCAGAACCAGGAGATGTTCTTCCCCGCCAACACCGAGCTGGTGGACGGCTACGGGATCCTGCTGTTCGGGCGCGACATCCTGACGCCGCTCCGCAACCTCGTGTGGCTGCCGATCGCCTTCCTCGCCGCGTGGTGCGGCGGGCGCCGTCTCGGTAGCGGTCCGGCCGCGCTCGCCGGGCTCGCCGCGGTGTGCTCGACGCCGCTGCTCGCGTCGATCGAGCCCGGCTCGGCCAAGAACGACATCGTGGCCGTGGCGCTGCTGCTGGCGGCGGCCGCCCTGGTCGTGCACGCCCTCCCGTCGCGGGCGGGGGCGGAGGGCCGGGCCCGGCGCGGGACGCTGGTCGTCGCCGGGCTGGCGGCCGGGCTAGCGGCGGGAACCAAGCTGACCGTGCTCGGGCCGCTGGCGGTGCTCGGGGCCGCGGCAGTGTGGGCGGCCGGGCGCCACGACCGCTGGCGCGTCGCCGCCTGGTTGGCCGGATCGGCCCTGGTCACCGGGGTGTTCTGGTACGCCCGCAACCTGGCGTACACGGGCACGCCGTTGCCGTGGTTCCGGCTGCCCCTCGGCGTCGTGACGCTCGCCGGGCCCGACATGCCCTACAACGACCGGTTCGGGTACTCGGTGGCGCACTACGCGGGGCGTGCGGCGTTCTGGACCCGGACCGGCCTGCCCGGTCTGCTGACCTCGTTCAGCGCGGCCGGACTGCTCCTTGTGGTCGGTGGGTTCGCCGCCGGCCTGGTCGCCGTCGCCGGCCGGCGGCGCCGCCCGGCGGAACGGGTGATCGGGGCGGTGGTGCTGGCGGGCTTCGCGAGCTACGTCACGACGCCCTGGGGCGCGGGAGGCCCGGAGGGCGACCCGCACCTGTTCGACCTCGACCTGCGTTTCCTGGCGCCCACGCTCGCCCTGGGAGCCGTGGCCGCGGCCGTGCGCGGGCGCCTGGTCCCGTTCGCGGTCGGTGCGTCGGCGGTCACCGTCATGGCCGACCAGGTCGTGGGGCGGGGGCGGTGGCCCGCCCCGGCGGCGACGATGGTTGCCGTGTCGGCGGCGCTCGCCGGCGGCGCCGTGGCCGTCGGGTGGGCCACCGCCCGGCGGCCAGGCGACCCCCACCCGGGCGCCGCCCGCGGCCCCCGCGACAGGGCGCTGGCCCTCGGCGGCCTGCTGACGGTGGGCCTGTGCGTGGGGACGCTCGGATGGGCGGTGGCGCGCGACTACACCGGCGACTGGTTCGCCCGCGGCACGGCCGGCCCCGCGGCGGCGGCCTACCCGGTCTTCCGCGGGATGCGCGACGCCCGCGTGGCCGTCGGCGGCTTCGCCGACGACTACCCGCTCTACGGCGTGGCGCTGTCGAACCACGTCCAGTTCGTCGGCGTCGACGATGACCACGGCGGGTTCCGCCAGGCCGCCACCTGCCGGGAGTGGCTGGCCGGTCTGCGCGCCGGGCGCTACGACTACGTCGTCGTCAGCGTCTCGCCGGCCGCCGCCCATCGCGCGGATCCCCCGGAGAAGGCGTGGACCGAGCGCGACCCGGCGGCGCACGAAGTGCTCGGGCGCGGCGTCACGACGGTGTTCCGCCTGCATGGGCGGCCGCATCCGGCGAGTTGCTCCGCGACGCCAGCCGGCTCGTCGATCCCGCGCACGGTCCCCGCGGAGCCTCAGGGCCCGGCCGCGCCCGCTCGGGCGGTGTGGTGAACCGGTAGACCAGCACCGTCCGGGCGATCACGGCGACCGGGCAGTACGCCCGCAGCCAGCCGAGCTCGTCGCGGTCGTAGGCCGTAAGCAACGACGCGGAGACGGCCACCCACCCGGTGAGGTCCGCGGGCGCGTCGGCGAGGTCGCGGGCGCCGGGCAGGGTGTCGACCCCGAGGCCGGGCGCGCCGAAGTATGCCACCCACGGATGGTGCGACGGGCTCCAGCGGCGCAGCGCGGGATACGACTGCCCCCAGTCGAGGTTCGAGTCGGTGGCGACCCGGTAGCCGGGACCGAGCAGCGGGTTGGTCCACGCCAGCGACGGCGTGACCAGCGAGGCGGCCAGGCCCCCGGCCACCGCGAGCGCCACGACCGTGCGCGCCGCGCGTCGACCGAGCACGACCACGATCGGCGCGGCCGCGACGATCCACAGCGCGAGGGCCGGGAGCAGGTAGCGGAGACCGATCGGCCGCTGCTGCTGGACGGTGAACAGCGTCAGCGCCAGCGCCGGCAGCGCCACGACCCAGGCCGCCTCGCGCCGGACGGCCCGGGGCAGCCTGACCCACGCCAGCGGGCCGGCGACCAGCACGGCCAGGGTGGTGGGCGGCAGCTTCACGACCAGGCTCGCCGGCCAGAACCACAACCAGCGGCCCGTGTGGGCCTCGCCGAGCACGAATGCGGGCCCGGGCGTCGAGCCCACGCGCCAGAGGTGCTCCGTGCCCCGCAACCAGGCCGGAGGCACGACGACGTGGCCGACCGTGCCCACCACGGCGGCGACGCCGTGGCCGGCCGATCCGATGTCGACCGGGGACAACGCCGCGTAGACCACCATGACCGTCGCCCACGCCACCGCGACGACCAGGGACGCGTCGAGCAGCGCCCGGCGGCGATCGCCGCGCCAGCCGGCGGCGGCCACGGCGGCGGCGGCCAGCAGCACGACGAGCACCCCGGTCAGCCGGGTGAGGATGGCGAGCCCCCCGCACAGGCCGACGAGCGCGATGCTGCGCCGCGTGGGGTCGCGGCGGGCGGCCAGCACGGCCAACGCGGTGAGCACCGTCGTGAGCGTGGCCGACAGGTCGATGCCGTCGACATGGCCGAGGCCGATCACCAGGGGGTTGACCAGCCACAGGACGGCGCTGAACACGCCGGCCGCGCCGCCGAACAGCCGCCCCGCGAGCAGGGCGAGCAGCCAGGCGATGGCCACCGCCTCCAGCACCGGGACGACACGCGCCGCGAACAGGTCCCGCTGCAGGTGGCCGCTGGCCACCTCGTGGTGCATGAACTGCACGGCCAGGTCGTGGCCGCTGGCCCGGTCCCAGGCCGCGCCGTCGGGGATGGTGGGGTCGAGGAAGAGGACCGGGATCGCGGCCACCGTGCGGAACAGCGGCGGGTGCTGCGGGTTGGCCCGGAGGTCGTGGCGGGTCAGCGCCGCCAGCGACGAGGCGAGGTCGTTCGCCTCGTCGAACGTCGGCCCGTCGGTCCACGCCTGGCGCAGGGACGAACCGGCGAACAGCACCGCGACCAGGCAGATCACCCAGGCGGCGCGCCGGGAGAGGTGCGCCGACCCGTCCGCGCCCTGCTGATGCTCGGGGCGGGCGGTGCGATCGGGGGAGGCGACCGACGTCCCGGTCACGCACCGCGACGCTAGTGGGCGCTCGGACCCCCGGAGGGGCCGGGCTCAGTAGGGCCAGTTGGCGCCGTCGTGGCCCAGCACGCGGGTCGCCCGGGGCAGCTTGGCCACGATGAGGGCCTTGACGGCCAGGTTGCGCAGGAACCACGGCACCTGGGCCAGCTGGCGGGCCACGTTGCCCACCCGGGCGGTGCCCCGCACCGGCTCGCGCCGGTACTCGGCGAGCGACCGGCTGCGACCCGCGTAGCGCCACCGGCCCGACAGCATCACGGTGCTGGCCAGGGCCAACGTCACGCCCAGGGACGAGAAGGAGTCGTGGACCAGCATCGACCCGCCGTCACCGACCCGGGCCCCCCAGCTCTTGATATCGTCGCTGGCCGGGCCGAAGCGATGGGCCCCGTCGATGTGGAGCAGGTCGATCGGGGCGGCGACGTCATCGAGGGCATCGTGACTGAACTTGCGGACGTACGTCACCCGGTCTCGCACCCCGGCGCGCTCGAGGTTGGCGAGGAACACCTTCGAGTCGACGGCGGCCTCGTCCTCGAAGCCCTCGATCTCCTGCGGGCCCCGGTCGTTGCCGGCGTGGGGGTCGATGGCCACGATCTCGGCGCCGGCCGGCGCCGAGCGGGCGATGGCCACCATCGACCGGCCCCGGAAGCTGCCGATCTCGACGATGCGGCCGGTGGCCGGCACCTCGGACGCCCGGGCCACCACGCGGGCCACCTGATCGGGGCTGAACCAGCCCTCGACGCCG
>DASXRH010000123.1:0-5594 GCA_036506715.1 Acidimicrobiales bacterium | reverse complement strand
AGGCCATCGACAGCCGCTTCACCGCCGTCACCGCCGAGCCGGTCCAGGTCCTGGTGGACGAGGACGCGGGCGCCCCGGCCGTGGCCCGCTGGCTCGACCGGGTGCGCGACCTGCCCGGCGTGGTCGAGGCCACCGTCGACGAGGACGTGTCCCGGCCCGGCGTCACGCTGGTCGCCGTCCACGCCGCCGGCCCGGCCAACGGGCCCGTGGCCCAGCGGGTCGTGTCCGAGGTGCGAGCGGTCGATGCCCCGTTCCCCGCGGCGGTGGGCGGCGACCCGGCCGAGATCGTCGACTTCCGCCGGGCCGTCCGGGACCGGCTGCCCCTGGCGGTCACGATCATGGTGGCGGCCACGTTCGTCCTGCTGTTCCTGATGACCGGCTCGGTCGTGGTGCCGCTGAAGGCCATCGTGATGAACGTCCTGTCGCTGGGCGCCACCTTCGGGGCCTTGGTCTGGGTGTTCCAGGACGGGCACCTGGCCGGGCTGCTGGGGTTCGACGCCCCGGGGTCGCTCGACCTGGTGATGCCGGTGGTGGTGTTCGTGTTCGCCTTCGGGTTGTCGATGGACTACGAGGTCTTCCTCCTGTCCCGCATCCGCGAGGTGTGGGAGGAGACCGGCGACAACGACCGGGCCGTGGCCGAGGGGCTGCAGCGGTCGGGGCGGATCATCACCTCGGCCGCCCTGCTCATCGTGATCGTGTTCGCCGGCTTCGCCGCCGGCGAGATGGTGGCGGTCAAGCAGCTCGGCCTGGGCATGGCCCTGGCGGTGGTGGTCGACGCCACCGTGGTGCGGTCGCTGCTGGTGCCGGCCACGATGAAGCTGATGGGCCGCTGGAACTGGTGGGCACCGGCCCCGCTGGCCCGGCTGCACGGGCGGATCGGCCTGCGCGAGGCGCCGGCCGCCTCGCGCGTGGCCCCGGGCCGGGCGTAGCGTGGGGGCCGCGGGCAGGCGACGGTGACGCCAGGAGGATCGCGATGCCCGCCGTGAAGCCCATCCCCGACGACTACCCGCGGATCACCCCGTACCTCTGCGTCGACGGGGCATCCGAGGCGATCGAGTTCTACAGCCGGGTGTTCGGCACCACCGAACGCCTGCGGTTCGGCGGGCCCGACGGCCGCATCGGGCACGCGGAGCTGCAGCTCGGCTCGGGGTTGATCATGCTGTCCGACGAGTTCCCCGAGATGGGCATCCGCAGCCCGCGGTCCCTCGGGGGCTCGCCGGTCACGGTCACCGTCTACGTCGAGGACGTCGACGCCGTGTTCGAGCGGGCCCTCGCCGCCGGCGCCAAGGAGCTGCGGGCGGTCGACGACCAGTTCTACGGCGACCGGACGGGGCAGTTCGAGGACCCGTTCGGCCACCGCTGGAGCGTCAACACCCGGGTCGAGGACGTGTCGCCCGCCGAGATGGCCCGGCGGGCCGAGGCGGCGTCGTCCTGACCCCGGCGGTCAGAACCGGTGGCGGGCCCAGGCGTCGGCCACCTCGTCCCGGGCGTCGCCCAGGGTCCGCATGGGCACGCCGGCCACCAGCAGCTCGCTCCAGATGCGGTGGCACTCGAGCCGCACGAGCGACCGGCTGACCCCCAGGACCTCGGCCACCTGCTGGTGGGACGCCGGGGGCCCGCCCGACTCCAGCGGGGCGACGTAGGCGTCGAGGATCTCGCGCTGGCGCTCGGTGAGGCGGGGACGGGCGCCGGTGGGGGGCTCGGCGCCGGCGTCGGCACCGGCGGGCAGTCGCGTGGTGGGGTTGTGGGCCGAGTTGACGGTCACGGCCAGCTCGTAGGTGAAGGTGCCGGTGATCAGCACGTCGAACGTGCGCTCGGCCGGCGCGTGCCAGTCGCCGGGCGGCAGCGAGATCAGCGCCCGGCCGTCGACCCGGATGTCGAGCGCCAGCACGTCGTGGAGGTTGGCCACCACCACCCGCTCGCCGTGCACGAACACCTTGCCCGCCACCTTGGGCACCACGTCGTCGTACACGGGGGCGTGCCCGATGCGCAGGTGCGAGGACGGGTCCCGGCCGAAGGTCACCTCCCTGCCCGCGCCGAACACGATGACCTGCGACTCGCTCGAGATCGTGCCGGCCGCGACCGCGTCCATGATGGTGACGGTACGGTCACCGGCACCCTCCAGGACCGGTCCGGCGCTGGCATCGGGTGCCAACCACGGCCTGGTCACGGGCACGTCGCCTGGTCGCCGAGGGTCAGGCTGGACACCTCGTAGCCCCGCAGGTGGTCGTAGGCGACCATCGCCTCGCCGCCGAGGCAGTCGAACGTGGCGTCGTCGGGGATCCAGTGCCGCACCCCGTCGCCGTCGACCCACCAGCGGGGCTCGACCTGGTCGAGCGACGCCTGGCGGACGATGGCGCCCCGCGGTGGGTTGCCCCTCTGCCACGTCTCGCGGTCGACGTCGGTGACGAGGGTCCGCGGTTCCGCACCCTTCAGGATCTCGTCGATCTGCGACTCGTGGTCGGCCATGTAGCCGTACTCGAAGTCGAGGTAGATCATGTGGTCCAGGAGGTAGGGGTTGCTGGTGGGCAGCCCGAGCTCCGGATGGGCCTGCCACAGGGCCTGGACCTGGGCGGGGAGCCAGAAGAGCTGGGTGTCGTCGCGGTCGCCGATCAGGTAGCCGTTGACCGTGAGGTCGACTTCGACCCACTCGCCCCGGGTGCCGACTTCGCGGGGGTAGCCGACGCGGCCGACGGTCGTCTCCGGATTGTTGTTGCCGACGGCCCGGTACGAGTCCCACTCGGTCTGGTTGAGGCGGACCCGCCGACCCCGGGGCGTGACGAGCACGACGCCCACCGGGCGGCCGTCGGCGTCCGCCAGCGGCTGGACGTAGGCCCGCGCGAACCGCTCCGGGTCATCGGCCGAGCACGCCTCGGGGGCCAGGGCGGCGACAGCCTGGGCCAGGGCGGCCGAGCCGTCCCCCGAGCCGGCGTGGATCGGGGCGCACCCCGACGACGACGGGCTGGTGACGGTGGTTGTCGTCGCGCCGCGGTCCCCGCGCCCGCCGGTGGCGTCCTCGCCGCCGTCGGCGCCTGCGGAGCGCAGCGCCGCGCCCGCCAGGGCCAACACGACCACCGTGGCGGCGACGGCGGCCACCATCGACGGGCGGTGGCGGCGGGCGGGCAGGCAGCCGGCCAGGTCGGCGGCCCAGCGCTCGGGGTCGGTGGGGCGGCGGGCTGGGTCGCGGTCGACCATGGCACGCAGCAGCCGTTGCGCCCGGCGGGGCTGGCCGATGCCGGCCAGGGCGGCGGTCAGTTCGGCGTCGAGGCGCTCGTCGGTGGTGGCGCCCTGGGGGTGGCCCAGCAGGGCGAAGACGGTGAGCATGCCGAGGGCCCAGTGGTCGGCGGCCCGGCTGCCGGTGTCGCGGGGCGCCTCGGGCGGGACGAAGCCCAGCGTCCCGGCGACGTGGTCGGCCGGCGGGTGGTCGTCGCCGCGGGCCGAGCCGAGGTCGATGAGAACGGCCCGGCCCTCGTCGTCGACGACCACGTTGCCGGGATGGACGTCTCGGTGGACCAGCCCCCGGTCGTGCAGCGCCGCCAGCCCGGCGGCCACGTCCTGCGCCATCGCCACCGCCCGGTCGGGCGGCAGGGGCGCCACCTCGCGCAGCCCCCGGCCCTCGACCCACGTGGCGGCCATGTACAGCACGCCGTCGTCCTCGGGCGGGATGTCGGCCCGGAACAGTCCCGGGCCCTGGAACACCTCGAGCGCCCGGGCCAGGTGACGGTGGTCGACGGCCGCCAGCCGGGCCCACCGGGCCTGCAACGTGGCCAGCGGCTCGCTGGGTGGCCGGGTGATCACCTTGAGGGAGGCCGGGCCCCAGTAGCCGACCGTGTCGCCCACGAACGTGCGGCGCTCGGCGCGCACGACCATGCCCTGCCCGCCCTGGATCCCCCGGATGTCGTCCACCGCGTAGGCGCGCCGCTCGGCCGGCGGCCCGCAGAACCAGCGGTCCGCTGGTCGTCCGTAGTCCTGCATGTCTCCGCCCTCCCCAGCGCCCAACGTGCCCGCCACTGCCACGTTCGGTCGCCGTGAGCACACTCATACCGACCCCCAATTACCGGCGCAATAGCCAAAATCCGGGGGACGGAGGAATGAACACCGTTTGTGCGAAGGTACGCGACAGCGTTCACCGCCGCTACGTTCTGTCGTCGCCGGGACACAGATACCGGTCGTCCCCTACCGAGGCAAGAACCCAGCGGCGACCTGTGAAGGTCCAGGTCAGCCAGCGTCCGGCGGCCCGGTCCCACCCAGCTGGGCCACGGTGGCCCGGAACACCTCGGCCCGGTGGCGGTAGTCGCGGAAGCGATCGAAGCTCGGCGCCGCCGGGGACAGCAGGACCACGCCGTCGCCGTGGGCCCAGGCGTACCCGGCCCGCACCGCTTCGGGCAGGTCCGTGCAGCAGGCCACGGTGAGGTCGCCCCGGGCGGGGAGGGCGGCGAAGGCGGCCCGGATGCGCTCGCCGACCTCGGAGTCGGTGACCAGCACCAGCGTCGGCTCCCCCCGGTCGGCCCGGGCGGCGAGGCCGACGGCCAGGGGGTCGTAGTCGATGCCCCGGTCCTGCCCCCCGACGACCAGCGCCACCCGCCGGCCGGGGAAGGCGTCGACGGCGGCCAGGGTGGGCAGCACGTTGGTGGACAGGCTGTCGTCGACGAACAGCACGCCGTCGACGGTGGCCACCGGGGTGAGCCGGCTGTCGAGCTGGGCGAACCCGGCGGCGGCCCGGGCCAGGGCGGCATCGTCGTCGGCCCCGGGGACGCCGGCGGCGACCAGGCAGGCCCGGGCGATCAGAGCGTTGCGGTGGTTGTGCACGCCCAGCAGGCCGAGGCCCGCCGTCCAGTCGTCGGCCGCGGCGCCGGCCACCGTGACCCACTCGACCCGGGGGCCGAGCAGCGCCCGCCGCTCCCGCAGCAGCGGGCTGTCGCCGTTGGCCACGGTCAGGTCGGCGCCGGGTCGGGTGCACAGCCCCAGCTTGTCGGCGTAGTAGGTGTCCTCGTCGCCCCGGTGCCACGGCAGGTGGTCGGGATGCAGCGACGTCACCGCCACCACCGGCGGCGACCAGGCCACGTCGGCCGCCTGGTAGCTCGACACCTCGATCAGCCACAGGTCGGCGTCGCCGGCGGCCGGGGCGTCGGGGTCGTACGGCGCGGTGCCGATGTTGCCCCCGGTGACCGCCCGCAACCCGAGCCCGGTGGCCAGGTGACCGGCGATGGCGGTCGTCGTGCTCTTGCCCTTGGTGCCGGTCACGCACACCACCCGCGACCGGTCGGCGCCGGCCAGCCACAGGCCGAGGCCCCCGACGACGGCCACGCCGGCGGCCTCGAGCATCGCCACCTCGGGGCGGTGGCGGCTGATCCCCGGCGCCTTCACCACCACGTCGCAGCCGGCCAGGGCATCGAGCCCGCCGTCGCCGGTGGCGAGGACCGGCCGCCCGCCGGGCCCGCCGCCGTCCGGCGGGCGGTCGTCGACCAGCACCGGCTCGACCCCGAGCGTGGCCAGGCGCCGGACCGAGGCCCGCCCCTCGACCCCGAGCCCCCACACGCCGACCCGCCGGCCGGCCAGGTCAGACCAGGAGATCGTCGGTGGCGTAGGCATCG
>DASXRH010000122.1:0-8565 GCA_036506715.1 Acidimicrobiales bacterium | reverse complement strand
GACCAGGAGCTCGTCGTCGACGTCGAGCGACACGCCGTCGTCCTTCATCTCGGAGAGCAGCCGCTTGTCGGCGCGGCGGAGGTGATCGAACTGGTCCACCAGTCCACGATACGCGGAGCAGGCCGATCCCCCCACGACACGTCGTCGCCCTTTGGCACCGTCGACGGGGTTATCGGGCCGGCGCCAGGTCCTTGGCGAACCAGTGGTGGGCGTAGGCCTCGTCGTTGAAGGCGGGGATCTCGCGGTAGCCGGCCCGCCGGTAGAGGGCGATGGCCTCGGAGAGAGCGGCGTTGGTCTCGAGCCGGACGGTGCGGCAGCCGTGGGCCGCGGCCCGGGCCTCCAGCTCGGCCAGCAGCCGGCGCCCGATGCCGAGGCCCCGGGCCGCCGGGTCGACCCACATGCGGCGGACCTGGGCGTGGGCGCCTTGCAGCAGGAGCGCCCCGCACCCGACCGGCTCGTCGCCCCGGCTGGCCACCAGGAACAGCCCGGCGGGCGGCCGCATCTCGGCCAGCGGGGTCGGCATGCCGAGAGCGGGGTCGTAGCCGGCGGCGAAGCGCTGGTCGAGCTCGGCGAAGTAGGCCCGGAGACAGGCCTGGGCGTCGCGGTGGGCGGGGTCGACGACGGCGATGCGGACGAGGGCGGCGCCGAGCAGCCGCTCGACCTCGCCCATGGCCGCCACCAGCCGGTCGCGCTGGGCGGCGGGCAGGGGGTCGAGCAGCGAGCGGGCCAGGGCGTCGCTGCGCCGGTCGAGCAGGGCCCGCTCGGCGGCGCCACTGGGGGTGAGGCGGGCGGTGCGCACCCGGCGGTCGTGGTTGCTTGGTCCCACGGTCACGAGGCCGTCGGCCTCCAGCCCCCGCAGCAGCCGGCTGAGGTAGCCCGAGTCGAGGTCGAGGCGGGCCCGCAGCGCCCGCACGTCGCAGCCGCCGCCGTCGGTGCGGTCGCCCTCGCCGATCTCCCACAGGAGCCGGGCGGCGCCCAGGGGGCGGTCGCGGGCCAGGTAGTGGTCCTGGAGTGCGCCCACCCGCTGGGTGACCAAACGGTTGAACCGCCGCACCCGGGTCACCGCGTCGTCGACCATTACCTGACTTTAGTCAGACGATCGGGACGCGCGCGGCGTGGCAGGGTGGCGTGATGGCCGAGACCCGAGGGTGGCCCGACGACTGGGACGAGCGCCGCGCCGGCCGCGACTGCTCGCTGTGCGCCTCGCTGGGCGGCGGCGACAACGACCACACGGTGGACGTGGCCACGCTGCCCCACGCCGAGGTGCGCCTCGAGCGCCGCAGCCGGCTGCCCGGCTACTGCATCGTCGTGTGGCGGGGCCGCCACGTGGCCGAGCCCACCGAGCTCGACCCGGCCGAGGCCGCCGGCTTCGCCGCCGACGTCGTGGCGGTGGGCCGGGCGCTGGAGGCCGCCTTCTCGCCGGTCAAGGTCAACTACTCGACGCTCGGCAACTGGGTGCCCCACCTCCACACCCACGTCGTGCCGCGCTACCCCGACGACCCGGCCCCGGGCGGCCCGCTCCCGTGGGACGCGCTGTTCGCCCCCGCCGCGACCCCGGCTGCGGTGCTGGCCGACCAGGCCGCCGCCATCCGCCGCCACCTCCCGGGATCGCCGGAGTAGAACGTGTTCTACTCATCGACTAGACAGGCGCCGTGATGCTCCAGGGGAAGACCGTCGTCGTCACCGGGGTCGGCACCGGCCTCGGCCGTGAGTGCGTGACCGCCGCGCTGCGGGAGGGGGCCAACGTCGTGGTCGCCGCCCGCACCCCCGAGACGCTCGACGCGCTGGCCGCCGAGCTCGATCCGGGTGGTGAGCGCCTGGCCACCCGACCCACCGACATCACCGACCCCGAGGGCTGCGCCGCCCTGGTCGACCTGGCGCTCGACCGCTTCGGGCGCATCGACGCCCTGGTCCAGGTCGCGGCGTACGAGTACGTGTTCGGCGGGCTCCACAAGACCGACTTCGCCGACTGGCGCACGGCGTTCGAGACCAACGTCATCGGCGCGCTCACCGTGCTGCGGCCGGTGGCCGAGGCCATGCGGGACGGGGGCGGCGGCTCGGTGGTGCTCATCGGCTCGCAGTCGATGTTCAAGCCGGCCATGGCCCAGGCCGGCTACGCCGCCTCCAAGGGCGCGCTGCTGTCGACGATGTACTACCTGGCCGACGAGCTGGGGGCCGACAACATCCGCTGCAACATGGTGGTGCCGTCGTGGATGTGGGGGCCGCCGGTGCAGATGCTGGTGAGCGGCAAGGCCCAGCACAAGGGGATCAGCGAGGAGGAGGTGCTCCACGACCTGGTGGGCGACTTCCCGCTCGGGCGCATGACCGAGGACGGCGAGGTGGCCGACGTGGTCATGTTCTTCGCCTCCGACCTGGCCAAGGCCGTGACCGGCCAGCACCTGATGGTCAACGCCGGCGAGCTGATGCGCTGATGGGGGCGGCCACCCGTGTCGTCGTGTGGGGCACCGGCTTCGTCGGCCGGCTGGTCATCCCCGAGATCGTCCGCCACCCGGCGTTCGAGCTGGTGGGAGTCGGGGTCAGCAACCCCGCCAAGGTGGGCTGCGACGCCGGCGACATCTGCGGGATCGGTCCCGTGGGCGTCACGGCCACCGACGACCTCGACGCCCTCATCGCGCTGGCCCCGGACGGGCTGGTCCACTACGGGCCGACCGCCGCCCACCCCGACGACAACATCCGGGTCATCGGCGCGTTCCTGCGGGCCGGGATCGACGTGTGCTCGACGGCCATGACCCCCTGGGTGTGGCCGGCCATGGCCCAGAACCCGCCCCACTGGATCGACCCCATCGCCCAGGCCTGCGAGGCCGGCGGCTCGTCGTGCTTCACCACCGGCATCGATCCCGGGTTCGCCAACGACCTGTTCCCCATGACCCTGATGGGACTGTGCGGCGAGGTCCGGCTGGTCCGGGCGCTGGAGATCCTCGACTACGTCAACTACGAGGGCGACTACGAGAACGAGATGGGCATCGGCCGGCCGCCGGAGTTCCGGGCCCTGCTCGAGCACCCCGACATCCTGGTCATGGCGTGGGGGGCCACTGTGCCGATGATGGCCCACGCGGTCGGCATCGAGCTGGACGAGATCACCACCACCTGGGACAAGTGGGTGACCGACGTGCCCGTGGCCACCGCCAAGGGCACGATCCAGCCCGGCGAGGTGGCGGCCATCACCTTCACCATCAACGGCGTCGTCCGCGGCGAGACCCGCATCCAGCTGTGCCACGTCAACCGGGTCGGCGCTGCGGCGGCCCCCGATTGGCCCCGGGGCACGCAGGACGACGTCTACCGGGTCGAGATCGAGGGCTCGCCGTCGATCACCCAGGAGACCGCGTTCCGCTTCACCGACGGCAGCGGTCGCGATGCCGCCACCGCCGGCTGCCTCGCCACCGGGCTGCGGGCCCTCAACGCGGTCCCCGCCGTCAACGCCCTGCCACCGGGGTGGGTCACGCCCCTCGACCTGCCCCTCGTGCCCGGGGTGGGCACCATCCGCTAGTCCCCCGCGGTCCCGGCCGGCGCGATGAGGTTCGGCGGCTCGTGGGATCGGTACGGGCATGCTGTCATCGTCGACCGGAAGACCATGGCCCCGTGTCCACCCCTGCCAAAACTATTGACAGTACGTATGCTATTTCTTACGGTTTGAGTCGTGGACCCCATGACCGCCGCCCCTGACGCCGCCCTCGACGGCCGGGTGCAGAGGACGATCCGCAGCCGGGCGGCCGTGGTCGACGCCATCCTCGACCTGCTGGTCGAGGGCAACCCGCAGCCGACCGCGCAGCAGGTGTCCGACCGGTCGGGCGTGTCGATGCGGTCGATCTTCCGGCTGTTCGACGACATGGCGTCGCTGCACCGGGCGGCGGCGGCCCGCCAGGCCGAGCGGCTGGTCGCCATGTTCGTGCCGCTGTCCGACGAGGGCCCGCTGGCCGCGCGGATCGAGGCCCTGGCCGGCCACCGGGCCGACGTCTACGAGGCCATCACGCCGGTGCGCCGGGCGGCGGTGCGCCTGGCGGCCACGTCGCCCCACATCGCCGCGGAGCTGTCCCGGGTGGCGGGGATGTTCCGCGGGCAGGTGGCGAGCACCTTCCGGGCCGAGCTGGCGGGCGCCGGCCCGGAGGTGCTCGACGCCGTCGACCTGGTCGCCAGCTGGGAGGCGTGGGAACGGCTGCGGGTCGTCCAGGGCCTGAGCGTCTCCGCCGCCACCGCCACGCTGGCGGCGGCGCTGGCCGCGCTGCTGGGGCCGACCGCCGGGACCACGTAGCCGAGGGCCGGCACCCGCCGGCAGGGAGGGACCCGTGGCGCGCAACATCCTGTTCATCACCACCGACCAGCAGCGGTACGACGCGCTGGGATGCAACGGCGGCACCGTCGCCCGCACCCCCGTGGTCGACGCCCTGGCGGCGTCGGGCATCCGCTACGAGCGGGCGGTCAACCAGAACACGGTGTGCATGCCGGCCCGGTCCACCATGCTCACCGGCCAGTACGTGCGGACCCACGGAGTCGTGGCCAACGGCATCCCCCTCCCGTTGGACGCGCCATCCGTGGCCGCACACCTGGCCGACGCCGCCGGCTACCGCACCGCCCTGCTGGGCAAGGCCCACTTCGAGCCGGGCTTCGACCCCGGGTACGCCTTCGAGGAGAACGCCCGGGCCCAGCGGGGCGACACCGGCCCCTGGCGGGGCTTCGAGCGGTCGGTCAACGTGATGCACGCCGCCGCCTGGGGCAAGCGCCGCCTGGCCCACTACGGGTACTGGCTGGCCGAGCACCACCCCGAGCACCTCCACAGCTACGCGGGCCTGCTCCAGGGCGCGCCCGGCGGCGACACCGGCGCCCCCGAGACCAAGAACAACCCCATCCCCCGGGCCTGGTACCACACCGACTGGGTGGCCGACCTGGCCGTCGAGTGGCTGGGCGGGCTGGGCGACGGCGACGACTGGTTCTGCTGGGTGAGCTTCCCCGACCCCCACCACCCATGGGACCCGCCGGCGTCCGAGCTGGGCCGGGTCGACCGGCGCGACCTCGACCTGCCGGCCGGCCACCCCGGGTCCGACGACGCCGTGCGCAAGGTCCTGGCCGGCAAGCCGCCCCACTGGCTGGGCTACTGGGAGGGCACGTTCCAGAACGTCGAGGGCGGCCCGGCCGCCTTCGTGCCCGGCCACCTGACCCACGACCAGATCCGGGAGATCACCGCCAAGGTGGCGGTGATGAACGAGCTGATCGACGAGGCCTGCGGCCGGGTGCTGGCCGCGATCGCCGCCCGGGGCTGGCTCGAGGACACCGATGTCATCTTCACCACCGACCACGGCGAGCTGCAAGGCGACTTCGGCCTGCTGTACAAGGGCCCGTTCCACACCGACGCCCTCATGCGGCTACCGCTGGTCTGGCGGCCGGCGCCGTCATCGGGCACCGCCCCCGCGGTGGTGGCCGACCCGGTGGGGCAGGTCGACCTGGCCCCCACCTTCTGCGCCATCGCCGGCATCGCTCCCGCCGACTGGATGCAGGGCCGGCCCCTGCCCCTGGCCGACGGCGAGCCTGGCCGGGAGCGGGCCCTGTGCGAGTGGGACAGCCAGTTCCCCGGCTACGGCATGCACCTGCGCTCGGTCGTGCGCGACGGCTGGCTGTGCACGGTGTACGAGCCCTCGACCGCCGGGCAGCCCAACGGGCTGGAGCGGCTGTTCGGCGACGGGGTGCTGGCGCCGGCGTCGGTGGTCTACGAGCAGACGTCGACCGGCCCCGGCGGGGTCGGCATCGCCACCGGCGAGCTGTACGACCTGGCCGACGACCCCCACCAATGGCACAACCGGTGGGACGACCCGGCGTGCCGGGCCCAGCGCGACGACCTGATCGCGGACCTCTACGCCAGCCTGCCCGCCGACGTCCGCCACCTCGACGTCGTGGCCCCCGCCTGACCTGACCCGAGGAGCACCCGTGGACGTCCTGCGCACCCCCGACGACCGGTTCGCCGACCTGCCCGGCTACCGGTTCCCGCCCCACTACGTCGAGGTCGACGACGGCGAGGGCGGCACCCTGCGGGTCCACGTGGTCGACGAGGGTCCATCCGGTGGCGAGGTCGTGGTGCTCATGCACGGCGAGCCGTCGTGGTCGTACCTGTACCGCACGATGATCCCCGTGCTGGTCGACGCCGGCCTGCGCTGCGTCGCGCCCGACCTGGTCGGCTTCGGCCGGTCCGACAAGCCGGCCCGCCGGCAGGACTACAGCTACGCACGCCACGTCGAGTGGATGCGCCAGGCGCTGTTCGACCGGCTGGAGCTCACCGGCGTGACGCTGGTGGGCCAGGACTGGGGCGGCCTCATCGGCCTGCGGCTGGTGGGGGAGCAGCCCGAGCGGTTCGCCCGGGTGGTGGCGGCCAACACGGGGTTGCCCACCGGCGACAGGTCGCTGTCCGACGCCTTCCTCGACTGGCAGAAGTTCTCGCAGGAGTCGCCGGTGTTCCCGATCGGTCGCATCGTGGCCGGCGGTTGCGCCGGTCCCCTGCCGGACGCGGTCGTGGCCGCCTACGACGCCCCCTTCCCCGACGACGCCTACATGGCCGGGGCCCGCATCTTCCCCACCCTGGTGCCGACCTCGCCCTCCGACCCGGCCGCCGCCGCCAACCACGCCGCCTGGGCGACGCTGGCCGCGTTCGACCGGCCGTTCCTGACCGCGTTCTCGGACGGCGACCCCATCACCGGCGGCGGCGACGCCGTCTTCCGGCGCACGGTGCCCGGGGCGCAGGGCGTCGAGCACGTGACGATCGCCGGCGGCGGCCATTTCCTGCAGGAGGACAGGGGCCCCGAGCTGGCCCGGGTGGTGGCCGACTTCGTCGCCGCGACCTGACGGGGGTCGAGCCGGCACGTCGGTGCAGCTCGTCGGTCACTCGTCGGCGGGCCGGGCGGAGGTCGGGTCGAGCTGGCGGCGGACGTCGAGGGTGTGGTGGGTCACCTCGTGCACGGTGTGGACCGCCACCCAGCGCAGCGACCGGTCCCACGGCCGCGGGTAGGTGTAGACGACCCGTCGCTCCCAGTCGCCGGGGCCGAGCCGGGCGAGCACGTTGGCGAACAGGGCCGCGGCGTCGCCGAGCTGGCGGGCCACGGCCGCCGGGTCCTGGCCGGCGTAGCCGTCGTGGTCGACCCGCTCGTCGCGGCCCATGGGCTCGAAGGTGGGCCGGTCCTCGCGCCGGGCCCGGAGCACCCGCTCGCGCTGGACCAGCAGCACGTCCCGCAGGTGGCAGCCGTACTCGAGCGGCGACCACACCCCGGGCCGGCGGCGGGGGCGGGGGTCGGCGGCCGGGTCGGCGACCATCGCCGCCACCGCGCCGGCGCCGGCCACGATGGCGGGACCGGCCGCCTCGGCCGTCGCCAGGTCATAGGTGAAGCCGCACTCGTCGCAGTGGTCCACGGCGGCGACCGTACCGGCGATGAGTTCCCGTGTCGGGCATCGTCGTACACAGTGGTTCCGGGACGACCAGGAGGACATCGGGCATGAGCGAGCGGAGCGAGCGAATCATCAGCACAGTGCGGTACTCGGCACGAAGTGCCGATCGATCACTGCGTGCATCCCGAAGGGTGCACCAGTGAGCGAGATCGCCGACCGCTACCGGCGGGTGGCCGGTCAATTCACCGCGCGGGCACGCCAGGTCCCCGAGGGGCGGTGGGACGACCCGGCGCCGTGCGAGGGGTGGGTGGCCCGCGACGTGGTGCGCCACCTGGTCGACTGGATGCCGGGGCTGTTCCTCGCCGGCCCCGGGCTGCCGGTGCCGGCCGGGCCGCCGGTCGACGACGACCCGGTGGGGGCGTGGCTGGCGGTCAGCGACGCCATCCAGGCAGCGCTCGACGACCCGGCGGTGGCGGCCACCACCTTCGACTCCCGCGGCGAGCGGATCACCGTCGAGGACGCCGTCGACCGGTTCGGCACCAGCGACGTCCTGGTCCACACGTGGGACCTGGCCCGGGCCACCGGCCTCGACGAGACCCTCGACCCCGCCGAGGTCGGCCGCCTGCTGGCCGCCGCCCTGCCCTACGACGAGGCCATGCGGCGCAGCGGCCACTACGGCGCCCGGGTGCCGGTGCCCGACGACGCCGACGACCAGACCCGGCTCATCGCCTTCATGGGACGCCGGCCCTGACCTCGGGTGGCGCCACCGTCGCCGACCGGCCCGCTATCAAGAGCATCGTGGGCCCCATCGCCGCAACGGCCGTACGCACGGTTCACGTCGCCACCGTCCCGGCGGCTTTACCCCGGCCCCGCTGGCCCCGCGGCGCCGGCATCCTGCGTTCGTTCGTGTCGCTTCCGGCACGAACGAACGCAGGAGCCGTCACCCTCGCCGGACCGGGTCAGCCGGGGCCGCGGTCGTCCTCTCCGATCTGGGCCCGGATCTCGCCGGTCGGGCGGCCGGTGGAGTGGACGTTCACGTACGTCGCCCCCGAGCGCAGCGCGCGCACGAATTCGTCGAACTCGCCCGCAGCGAGGCCCTGTGCCGCGGCGCCGGCACCGATGTCGGCGGCCGTGATGGTGCCGGTGATCGTCCCGCCTGCCGCAGGGCACGCCTGCGTGCCT
>DASXRH010000121.1:0-1542 GCA_036506715.1 Acidimicrobiales bacterium | reverse complement strand
GGCTGCAAAGACAGGCCGAGCTCGGCCACCCGGGCGCCCACCAGGTCCTCGACCTCGGCCCAGTCGGCGGCTCGGGGCCCCGGGACATGGCGGTTGTAGGGCTGGTCGTACACGATGACCCGAGCCCCGGTCTCGCGCAGGGCGAGGACGTTGTGGGGGGCGTCCTCGATGTAGCAGTCGGCCTCGACCTGGGGCTTGGCCCCGAGGAAGCACAGGTCCCGGTACGGGATGCCGACGGCGTCGAGCCAGTCGACCGTGTCGGCCACCGCGGTGGCGTGGCCCCAGTTCACGTAGAGCCGGTGGGTGATGATGCGGATCCACACCCCGGCGTCGGACAGCCGCCACAGCGTCTCGGCGGCCCCGTCCATGGCCGGCATGGTGCGGAAGATGCGATGCTCGAGCACGGCCGCCCGGTGCAGCTGCTCGAACTGGGGGACCGACAGGCCCCACTCGGAGAAGTCCCACGACCGCTCGAGGGGGAGGGTGGCCGGGTCCGCGCCGGTGCGCTCGACGACCACGGCGCGCAGGGCGCCGGTGTAGTCGCCGCACACGCCGTCGAGGTCGACGCCGAGGATGAAACCGGACGAGGTGCTCACGGGTCAGTCGGGATCGCTGCGCCGAGCCTGCCACACCCGGTCGACGATCACGTCGGCCACCAGCAGCAGCACCGCCGCCCACCCGATGGGGTGGACGCGCTTCATCTCGATCGGCCAGTCGAAGCTGGGCGTCGGCCGCCACCGCGTCTGGACGTAGAGCACGTACAGCGCGCACACGCCCAGCGCCACCGGGCTGGCCAGCAGCAGGTAGCGGCGGAACGTCTCGTGGCGGGCGCCGATGCCCGCCGCCACGCCGATGGCCAGGCCCACGACCGGGCCCGCCAGAAGCCACGACAGCAGCCCCACGCCCACCCCCGTCCAGATGGCGATGCGCCGGCTCGGGAGGGCGCCGTCGTAGCGGTAGGCCAGCACCGACGAGTACGGCTCGGCCAGCGACGACGGCGGCTGGACGATGGCCCGCGGCCGTCGGATCAGCAGCAGCAGGCACGCGAACGCCGCCACCACCGAGGCGACGAGGGCCAGGTCGACCCGGCGCTGGGGCGTGAAGTGCATGTCGACGGTGAACGAGGCCTTGTCGGGGGTGACGAGCCAGCCGTTGGCGAACCCGTCGACCAGCTGCGGCTCGCCCAGCGACTCGCCGCCGACCTTGGCGGTCCACCCCGGGTTGTTGCTCTGGCCCAGGACCAGCCAGAACGGCTCGCCCGGCGTGGCCCCGGACACCTCGGCCCTGGCCCGGTCGTGGTCGTCGTCGACCACCTTCACCTGCGGACCGGCGGGCGGCGCGCCGCCGCTGGCCTCGGACACGAGGGTGGCGCCACCGGCCGGGGAGGCGGCGCCACCGGCGGCCGAGCGCAGCACCAGCCGGTCGATGTCGAAGCCCACGTCGCGGCCCCGGGCGGTGGTCAGCTCGTGGTCGCCGTCGCCCAGGGTGACGGGGGCGGCGTCGCAGGTCGTGACCGGCAGTGGCTGGCCGGCCAGGGCGTCG
>DASXRH010000120.1:0-3490 GCA_036506715.1 Acidimicrobiales bacterium | reverse complement strand
CCGCCACGGGCCGGCCGAGGCCCGACGACACCAGCTCGGCCACCAGTGGGATGCGGGAGGACCCGCCCACCAGCAGCACGTGGTCGACCTCGGCCGGGCTCAGCGACGCAGACCGCAGCGCCCGCTCAAGCGCCGTGACCGTCTCGGCCAGGGTGGGCCGGATCATCGACTCGAGCTCGCCCCGGGTGACCCGCACCTCGGTCTGGACGGTGGGTAGCAGCACGGGCACCGTGATCTCGGAGTCGAGCGACAGGGCCTCCTTGGCCTGGGTGCACTCGAGCCGCAGCCGGGACACGGCCGCCAGCGCCTGCGGGTCGTCGGGGTCGAGCTGCTCGTAGGCGTCGGCCACGGCGTCGATGACGTGGGCAAACACGGCGGCGTCGACGTCGATGCCGCCCAGGTGCTCGATGCCCTCGGGGGTGCCGAGCACGGTGAACCCGCCGTCGCCCTCCTTGCGGAGCACGGCGGCGTCGAAGGTGCCGCCGCCCAGGTCGTAGACCGCGACCACGGCCCCCGGGTCGACCCGGGCCTGGGCCGAATAGGAGATGGCCGCCGCCTGGGGCTCGGTGACGAGCACCGCCGTCGCCAGCCCGGCCAGCTCGGTGGCCTTGTCGAGCAGGTCGCGCTTGTAGGGTCCCCAGTTGGCCGGGTGGGTGAGGACGATGGTCGCCGGCCGCTCGCCGCCGCGGGCCCGCACCACGGCGTCGACCACCCAGCGCAGGAGGTGCCCGGTCAGCACCTCGGCGGGCAGCGCGGCGTCGCCTACCAGCAGGGGGGTGGGGTCGCCCAGCCGCCGTTTGAACTGGCGGGCGATGCGCTGCGGGTCGGTGACCGCGTGGCGCTCGGCGGCATCGCCGGCAGCCCACCCGCCGTCGGGCTGGAGGTAGAGGACCGACGGCACGGTCGGCCCCCGGTCGCCCAGCGGCACGATCTCGGGGCCGTGGACCGGATCGCCGTCGTGGACGGCGGCGGCCGTGTACGTCGTGCCCAGATCGATACCCAGGAAATAGGTCATGACCGCCCCGAAAGATCGGCCGGGACTCTCCCAGCAGCGACCGGTGAGGCTACCCGCACCCGGCGGGCCCCTCGAGCGCGGCCGGGCCCCCCGGCGGCCGCCCCGGTCACCCGGTGGGCAGGGCCACCCCGGGCGCCAGCAGGTTGGCGTACGACGTGCAGGTCACCGGGTCGGAGGTGGTGCCGCCGTCGCCCACGGGGACCTGGCGGGGCCGGCCCTCGACCGAGATCAGCACCGCGTCGACGTCGCCCAGGGCGTCGGCCGTGCACACGATCTGCCCGTAGGCCAGCCGGGCCCCGTCGGAGCGGATGTTGTTGATGCCCTGGTTGAGGTCGATGGTGAGCACGCCGCCGTCGAGCTCGGGCTCGCCCAGCAGAGCCGTGTCAGGCGGGATGTTGGTGCCGTAAGGGTCGCCGTTCTCGCCCGGGTTGGCGGACAGCAGCGTCTCGAGCACGGTGGCCGGCACCAGCGACGGCGACGACGAGCCCACCGGCACCGGCACCTCGGCCGGCACGAGGTGGGCGGCGTCGTTCTGGAACTGGGTGAAGAACATGGCGGCCGGTTGGGTCTGGGCACCGGCCGTGTCGGTGGTCTTCCCGGTGCTCGACCCGGGGATCTGCTCCTTGGAGATCGGGCGCGGGTGGTCGTCGCCCGGAACGCCGCAGGCCGCCGTCGCCGCGAGCGCCACCGCCAGACAGGCGGCGGCCAGGCGCCGTCGGCCGGCACGACGGGGGCCGGTCATGCGTCCGCCTCCTCGTCCTCGGTCGGCAGCTCGATCACGAAGCGGGCGCCCGGCTGGTCCTCGCCCCGCTCCTCGACCCAGACCGAGCCGCCGTGCAGGCGGATGTGCTCGGCCACGAGTGCCAGGCCGAGGCCGACGCCGTCGATGCCGCGCCGGTGGCCGGCGGACGTGCCCCGGTTGAAGCGCAGGAAGATGTTCTCGCGGTCCTCGGGCGGCACGCCGGGCCCGTCGTCCTCGACGGCGATGAGCACGGCATCGGGCGCCCGCCGCAGCTCGACCCGGCTGGCGCCCTTGCCGTACTTGGCCGCGTTGTCGAGGAGGTTGGCGATCACCCGGGACAGCCGGCGCTTGTCGGCCCGCACCACCACACCAGCCAGGTCGGAGTCGATGTCGACGGTCACGTCGACGTCGGTGGAGGCGGCCACGGCCTGGAGGACCAGCTCGTCGACCCGCACCTCCTCGAGGTCGAGGTGCATGACCCCGGCGTCGAACCGGGAGATCTCCAGCAGGTCCTCGACCAGCTGCCGGAACCGCTCGGCGTCGGCCACCATGAGGTCGAGGGCGGCCTTGGCCCTGTCGGGCATGTCGTCGCGCTGGTTCTCCAGCACCTCGATCGACGCGGCCAGCGTCATCAGCGGTGAGCGCAGCTCGTGGCTGACGTTGGAGGCGAAGCGGGCGTCGCGCTCGATCCGCTCCTCGAGGGCGACGGCCATCTCGTTGAACGAGTCGGCCAGCGGGGCCAGGTCGGCGTCGTCGCTGGCCTCGACCCGGGTGTCGAGCCGGCCGGTGGCGATGGCCTGGGCGGCCTCGCCGATGCCCCGCAGCGGCCGCAGCACCCGCCGGGCCGCCCACCAGCCGACGGCCGCCCCCGCCAGCGTCGAGAGCAGCGATGCGGCCAGCAGGGAGATGCTGATCGACTCGAGGGTCTGCTCCAGCTCGTCCAGCGACACGATCTCGAAGTAGGCGCCGTCGAGCGAGGGGAGCGGCACCCCGACGGCCAGCTCGGTCGTGCCCCCGTGGTCGAAGCGCATGCGGGCCGGCTGCCCCTGGCGCACCAGGTCGCGGAGCGAGGCGGGGATGACGTCCTCGCCGAACTCGGGGTTGAGGGGGTACCAGCGGCCGTTGGACAGGAGCACCGGGTTGGACCCGTTCGGGGTCTGGAGCGAGCCGAGCACAGCCGCCGGGTCGCCCTGCGGCCCCTCGGCGCCCTGGACGGCCGGCAGCTGGCGGCTGACGGCCTCGGCGTTCTGGTAGGTGCGGGCGGTGGCGTTGGACTCGCGCTGGTCCAGCAGGTTCTGGCGGGTCAGTCCCAGGGTGGCACCGGCCAGCACGGCCGACATGATCAGCGCGCCGACCGCGAAGGCGATCGTGATGCGGGCCCGGAGGCCCATCCGGGGGAAGAGGCGGGGGCGGCGCACGCCGATCCGGGGGAAGAAGCGGGGGCGGGGCACGCCGGGCGCGGCCGGCTAGGCCTGCAGCTTGTAGCCGAGGCCCCGCACGGTCACGACGTGGCGCGGGTTGGCCGGGTCGGCCTCGACCTTGGTCCGCAGGCGGCGGACGTGGACGTCGACCAGCCGGCCGTCGCCGAAGTAGCCGTAGCCCCACACCCGCTCGAGCAGTCCCTCGCGGCTGAACACCCGGCCGGGGCTGGAGGCCAGCTCGACCAGAAGCCGGAACTCGGTCTTGGTGAGGTGGATCTCTTCGCCGCCCCGGCGCACCACCCCCTCGTCGGG
>DASXRH010000119.1:0-4953 GCA_036506715.1 Acidimicrobiales bacterium | reverse complement strand
GGCGGTGCCGCTGGCGTCGTACCGGGTGCGGCGCCAGCAG
Organism: Acidimicrobiales bacterium; assembly: GCA_036506715.1. Lineage (GTDB taxonomy): Bacteria > Actinomycetota > Acidimicrobiia > Acidimicrobiales > VFJN01 > ZC4RG19. Next base: position 4,913 of record DASXRH010000119.1, on the reverse strand, counting down.
CGGCGCGCGGCCGCCCAGGAGGCGTGGCCCCGGCTCATCGAGGAGATCCGCATCCTCACGACCTCGCTCGGCCGGTCGGTGCCCCAGGCGCTGTTCGATGCCGGGGCTCGGGCGCCCGAGGGCCTGCGGCCGGCGTTCGCCGCCGCCCAGCGGGAGTGGCTTCTGTCGACCGACTTCGAGCGGACGGTGGCCGTGCTCAAGGCCGGCCTGGCCGACCCGACCGCCGACGCCGCCTGCGAGACCCTGCTGGTCGCCCACGAGGTGGGCGGCACCGACCTCGACCGCCGGCTCGAGGCGCTGATCGAGGACCGGGTCATCGACATGCAGGGCCGCAAGGATGCTCGCAGTCGTCAGGCCGGCGTCCGCTTCGCCCGGCGGTTCGTGCTGCTGGTGCCGGTGGGGATGGCCCTGGTGGGCATGAGCATCGGCAACGGCCGGGCGGCCTACGCCACCCCGTGGGGCCAGGTGATGGTGGCCGTGGGGCTGGCGGGCATCGTCGTCTGCTGGGTGTGGGCGGGGCGCCTGCTGCGCCTGCCCGAGGAGGAGCGGGTGTTCACCGGATGACACTGCTCCCGCTGGCCGGCGCCTGCCTGTTCGCCGGCGCGACGCTGCTGCTCAGCCAGCTGCCCTGGTTCCGGCGCCGGCACCTGGTCGACCGGCTGGCGCCCTACGTCCCCGGCGGGGCCGCCGCCCGCCGCACCGGTGGCGTGATGTCGGCAGCGTCGTTCGGCCAGGTGGTGGGGCCGTTGGCCCGGGCCATCGGCGAGCGGCTGGCCCGGATGTTCGGCGTGACCGAGGCGCTGGCGGTGCGGCTGGAGCGGGTCCACTCGCCGCTCGACGTGACCGCCTTCCGGGTGCGCCAGCTGGCCTGGAGCGTCCTCGGCCTGGTCGGGGGCGCGCTGGTGTCGCTGCTGCTCGGCGCGTCGGGGCCGCTCGGGCTGGCGTTCGTGGCGGGCGGGGCGGTGCTGGCGTTCCTGGTGGTCGAGCAGCGACTGGCCGGCGAGTCGGCCCGCTGGCAGCGGCGGATCTTCCTCGAGTTGCCGGTCGTGTCCGAGCAGTTGGGGATGCTGCTCGGCGCCGGCTACTCGCTGGGCGCCGCCCTGTCCCGCCTGGCCGACCGGGGCACTGGCGCGTGCGGGCGTGACCTGGTGCGGGTCACGGGCCGCATCCGCCAGGGCCTGACCGAGGTCGAGGCGCTGCGGGAGTGGGCGGCGGTGGCCGGAGTCGACGCCCTCGACCGGCTGACCGCCGTGCTCGCCCTCAACCGCCAGGCCGGCGACCTCGGCCGGCTGATCAGCGACGAGGCCCGGTCGATCCGCCGGGACGTCCACCGCCAGCTGATCGAGACCATCGAGCGCCGGGCGCAGTCGGTGTGGATCCCCGTGACGGTGGCCACGCTCGTCCCCGGCGTCATCTTCCTGGCCGTGCCGTTCGTCGAGGCACTGCGCCTCTTCGCCAACACCTGATCCCATGCCTGCCACGAAAGGAACCCCCGTGCCGCGCCACGACGTCGCCCGGTCCGCTATCGCCGGGTCCACCATCGCCCGGTCCACCACTGCCGGGTCCACCATCGCCCGGTCCGCCACTGCCGGGTCCACCATCGCCCGGTCCGCCATCGCCGGGTCCACCATCGCCCGGCCCGCCATCGTGCTGTATGCCCGGGCCGAGTCCGCCTGGGTGGTCGGGCGCCACCACCTGGCCGCCCGCGCCCGCGACGACCGGGGCGAGGGGGTCATCTCCGCCGCCATCGTCGTGCTGATCATGGCGGCCATCGGGGCCGCCATGTGGGTGAGCTTCAACGGGCTGTGGCAGGACATCCGCGGCAAGACCGAGGACCAGGTGGAGGACATCGGCAGCAGCAACCCGTGACCGGCCGCGTCGCCCGCCGGGGCGACCGGGGGGCGGGGCCGCTCTCGGCGGCCATCGGCCTGCTGGTGTTCCTCGCCTTCCTGTTCCTGGCGATGCAGGTGATGTTCGGCCTCTACGCCACCTCGACGCTGCGGGCCACGCTGGCCGACGCCGCGGCCCGCGCGGCCGGCGGGTCGCTCACGCCCACCGAGATCGCCGGGATGGAGCAGGACGCACGCGACTCGCTGGGCGAGATGGGGCGGCGGCCGTCGACCGTGGTCGACCTCGACGTGGTGGACGAGGACGGCGACGGCGTGGGCGATGTGATCACCGGCCACGCCGAGGCCGTGCCGCCCCGGTTCGTGCCGTCGCTGGCGGGCGGGGCGATCGGCTTCGACCGGATCACCGCCTCGGTGCGGGTGCGGGTCGAGCGGCGCCGGTGATTTTCTCGGATCCCTCGATGACAGGCGTCACTTACTGCGAGTAATCTTTGGGTGCACGGCCCGCACGGGCCGCTGACCGGGGGGACGCCCGCCCGAGGGAGGACATTGCCGTGTCCACGCTGACCGACGATGCCGCACCGGCCGCAGAGGAACCGCACGCCTCGACCGTCGTCGAGGAGGAGCCGGCTGCCGCGCCCACCACCGACACCCCGGCGCGGGACGCCTCGCTGCCCGAGATCGCCCGGTGGGTGGCGGCCCTGGCCCTGCTGGGCGCCGCGGTCATCCACTTCGCCTTCGCTCCCCACCACCTCGCCGAGGCGACGTCGCACGGCGTGTTCTTCCTCGTCGTCGGGTGGGCCCAGCTCATGGCGGCCGCCGCCCTCGCCTTCACATGGCGGCCGCAGCGGCTGTGGCTGCTGGGCTCGGCCGCGTTCAACGTCGGCATCGTCGGCGTCTGGCTGCTGTCCCGCACGTCCGGCCTGCCGGGCGAGGCGGCCGAGGCCGTCGGCTTCCCCGACTCGCTGGCCTCCGCGCTCGAGGTCGTGGCGGCCACCGCCGCCGTCGCCGTCGCCCTGGGCTGGCTGATCGACCGGCCCGTGCGGCGCTCGGGCCTGGCCATCGGCATCCCGGTGGTGGCCATGGTCAGCATCGTCACCGCCTCGGTCGTCCCCGCCCTCGGCGGCGGGCACCCCGGCGGGGCCGGCCACGACCACACCGAGGGTGCGGCCGGCGGCGACATGGCCGGCATGGAAGGCATGGACCACGGGCACGGCGCCGCCGCTGCCGCCACCACGCCCGGCGACTGGGAGCAGACCCGGATCGCGGCCCTGACCGGCCACCTCCCGCAGTCCGAGATCTCCCGGCTGCAGGCCGTCAACGCCGAGTACCTCACCGGGATCGTCTCCCGGTCCCGGGCGCTGCGCGACCTGCCCCCGGCCGAGCGCGACGCCCGGGTCAAGGAGTTCGTCGACTGGTCGGTGGCCAACGCCATCACCGGCGAGAACGGGGCGTCGCAGGGCGACGGCGCCCAGCCCACCATGCACGCCCACGGTCCGAGCGAGTGGCAGGAGATGACCGACCCGGCCGACCAGGCCGCGCTGCAGCGCGAGCTCCAGATCTCCGGTGCGTTGGTCGGCCGGTTCCCGACGGCCGCCGACGCCATGGCTGCCGGCTACATGCAGGTCACGCCGTACGTGCCCGGCATCGGCGCCCACTACCTGAACGTCCCGCTGCTCACGGGCGACGGCTTCGATCCCGGCCACCCCGAGATGCTCCTGTACAACGGCAACGCGCCGACCTCCAAGCTCATCGGCCTCAGCTACGGCGTGCTCGGTGACGATGCGCCCGAGGGCTTCACCGGCCCCAACGACATGTGGCACGTCCACCCGTCACTGTGTGTGCTGGGCGGCATGGTCGTCGGCCCCGACAGCACCCCCGAGGACCTGTGCGCCTCGATCGGCGCCCGCAAGGGCACGGGGTTCGAGAAGCCGATGTGGATGACGCACGCCTGGCAGGTCCCCGGGTTCGAGTCGCCGTGGGGCCTGTTCTCCGGCGAGAACCCCATCGTCAACCTCGCCACCAGCGAGGTCGGCCACTGATCGCGGCGGTCACCCCTCCCGTCGGTCGCTGATCCCGGCGGTCACCGATCCCAGAGGTGTCCGGCCGCCCCCGTGGCGGCCGGGCACCCGTCCACCGGGGGCCCGGTAGCGTGCCCCCGGTGGATGGTCTCCCCGACGACGCGCCCGCGCCGCCCGCGCCGGCGACGCCCCCGCTGTTCCGCTCGGGGTTCGTGAGCCTGGTCGGACGGCCCAACGTCGGGAAGTCGACCCTGCTGAACCGCATCCTCGACCGCAAGGTGACCATCGTCTCCGACAAGCCGCAGACGACCCGGCACCGCATCCAGGGCGTGCTGAACCGGCCCGACGCCCAGGTGGTGTTCGTCGACACGCCGGGCATCCACAAGCCCCGCACCGCGTTGGGCGAGCGGCTCAACACGGCCGCCGAGTCGACCATCGGTGACGTTGACGTCGTGGCCTTCGTCATCGACGCCACCCAGCCGCTCGGGCGGGGCGACCGGTGGGTCGCGGCCCGGGTGCCCCCCGACGCCGTGGTGGTGGTGACCAAGGTCGACCTGGCCCGGCCCGACCAGGTGCTGTCCCAGCTGGCGGCGGCGGCCGAGCTCGACCGGTCCGACTACTTCCCGGTGTCGGGGCGCACGGGCGAGGGGGTCGACGCCCTGGTCGAGCACCTGGTCAGCCGGCTGCCGGAGGGGCCCCGCTACTTCCCCGAGGGCATGGTCACCGACGTGCCCGAGGCGTTCTGGGTGGCCGAGCTCGTGCGAGAGCAGCTACTGGCGGTCACCCGCGACGAGCTGCCGCACTCGATCACCACCCGGGTGACCGAGTGGGAGTGGCCGCGGATCCGGTGCGAGATCCTGGTCGAGCGCGAATCGCAGAAGGGCATCGTCATCGGGCACGGGGGTGCGATCCTCAAACAGGTGGGCACGGCGGTGCGCGAGCAGCTGCCCGAGGGGGCCTACCTCGAGCTGCACGTCAAGGTGGACAAGGACTGGCAGCGGCGCCCCGGCGCCCTCGACCGGCTGGGTTTCTAGGCCCGCAGCGC
>DASXRH010000118.1:0-3646 GCA_036506715.1 Acidimicrobiales bacterium | reverse complement strand
GTCACCGCCGACGAGGGCGCCACCGGGACGGCCCGGGTCGAGAACGGGGTCGTCATGCTCTCGTTCACCCAGCCCATCAACTGCTACGACGAGACGATGACCACCGTCGTCGTGCCCGACATCGGCGTCACGACCGTGCAGGCCTCGCTCGTGGTGCTCGACGCCCAGCCCGTGGGCGAGGGCGAGACCTGGGTCGCCAACGCCTTCCAGGGCACGGGCACCCTGGCCGCCACCCTGACCACGCCGTGCAACGCCGGCGAGACGCTCGGCACCGCCACCTCGACCATCGCCGTCTCGGGGACACTGGCCGTCTGACCCCCGGCGCGGGTCCGGCGGCGCCGTCGCGCCGCCGGACGAGGGACCCGCGCGAGGATCAGACCGAGAGCAGGATGGCGTCGCCCTGGCCGCCGCCCCCGCACAGCGCGGCGGCGCCGAGGCCGCCGCCCCGCCGGGCCAGCTCGTACAGCAGCGTCAGCGCCACCCGGGTGCCCGACATGCCGACCGGGTGCCCGAGGGCGATCGCCCCGCCGTTCACGTTGACGACGTCGTCGGTGATGCCGAGGTCGGCCATCGAGGCCACACCTACGGCGGCGAACGCCTCGTTCAGCTCGAACAGGTCGATGTCGCCCACCGACTTGCCCGCCCCCTCCAGCGCGGCGTTGATGGCCCGCGACGGCTGGCTCAGCAGCGACGGGTCGGGGCCCGCCACCTGGCCGTAGCCGACGATCTCGCCCAGTGGCGTGGCGCCCAGCCGCTCGGCGGCGGCCTTGGAGGTGACGATCACGGCGGCGCCGCCGTCGGAGATCTGCGAGGCGTTGCCCGCGGTGATGTTGCCGGCCTTGTCGAACGCCGGCCGCAGCGCGCCGAGAGACTCGACGGTGGTGCCGGGTCGGACGCCCTCGTCGGTGTCGACCACGACCGGGTCGCCCCGGCGCTGGGGCACCTCGACCGGGACGATCTCGTCGGCGAACCGGCCCTCCTTGATGGCGGCGGCGGCCCGCTCGTGCGACTTGGCGGCCAGCTCGTCCTGCGGCTGGCGGTCGAGGCCGGCCGACGCCGCGTACCTCTCGGTGCCGGCGCCCATCGCGACCTGGTCGAAGGCGCAGAACAGGCCGTCGTACATCATCGAGTCGACCACCGACTTGTCGCCCATGCGGTAGCCCTCGCGGGCGCCGGGCAGCAGGTACGGGGCCTGGGTCATCGACTCCATGCCCCCGGCCACCACGATGTCGGCCAGCCCCGCCTGGATGAGCAGGTCGGCGAGGAAGATGGCGTTGAGGCCCGACAGGCACACCTTGTTGACGGTGGTGGCGGGCACGGTCATGGGGACGCCGGCGTTGGCGGCCGCCTGGCGGGCGGTGATCTGGCCGGTGCCGGCCTGGAGCACCTGGCCCATGAACACGTAGTCGACCTGGTCGGGGCTGACACCGGCCCGGTCGAGCGCCGCCTTGATGGCGAACCCGCCGAGGTCGGTGGCGGCGAAGCCACCCAAGGCGCCGGAGAGCTTGCCGATCGGGGTGCGGGCACCCGCCAGGATCACGGAACCAGCCATCGTGGGCTTCCCCTCATGGTGTGACGTCTCGGACCCCCGAGCCTACCTACCAACCGTAAATTCCCAGAAGCCGGTCTTGGGGCCTCCGTTTACCGGCCAGTAGGTTGGCCGCCCATGCAGGACTTCCTCGAGGCCATCCAGGGGGGCGCCTCGGGCGACGAGATCGCCGCGCTGCCCATCCCCGAGACCTACCGGGCGGCCCACGTGCTCCGGGCCGAGCAGGGCATGTGGGAGGGGGTGCCCTCCGAGGACAAGGACCCGCGCAAGTCGCTCCACATCGGCCAGGTGCCCACCCCCGAGCTGGCGCCCGACGAGGTGTACCTGGCCGTCATGGCCAGCTCGATCAACTTCAACACCGTGTGGACCTCGATCTTCGAGCCCCTGCCCACCTTCGGCTTCCTCGACCGCCTGGGCCGCGAGTCGGTGTGGGGCGCCCGCCACGCGCAGGACTACCACGTGGTCGGGTCCGACGCCTCGGGCGTGGTCCTCCAGGTCGGGTCGGCGGTGCGCAACTGGAAGCCGGGCGACCGCGTGGTCGTCCACTGCAACTACGTCGACGACCAGGACCCGTCGGCCCACGACGACTCGATGCTCGCCGCCAACCAGCGCATCTGGGGCTTCGAGTCCAACTTCGGCGGGCTGGCCGACCTGTCGGTGGTCAAGGCCAACCAGATCATGCCCAAGCCCAGCCACCTCACCTGGGAGGAGGCGGCGGTCAACGGCCTGTGCGCCTCGACCAGCTACCGCATGCTGGTCGGCCGTCACGCCGCCCGCATGAAGCAGGGCGACAACGTGTTCATCTGGGGTGCCACCGGCGGCATCGGCGCCTACGCCACCCAACTGGTCCTCAACGGCGGCGGCACCCCCATCGGTGTCGTGTCCAGCGAGGACCGGGCCCGGCTGCTCCACGCCATGGGCTGCGACGCCGTCATCGACCGCCGGGCCGAGGGCTACCGGTTCTGGAAGGACGAGCACACCCAGGACGAGGGCGAGTGGCGCCGGCTGGGCAAGAAGGTCCGCTCGCTGGTGGGCGAGGACCCCGACATCGTCTTCGAGCACCCCGGCCGCCAGACCATGGGCGCCTCGGTGTTCATCGCCAAGCGAGGCGGCACCATCGTCACCTGCGCCGCCACCAGCGGGTTCATGATCGAGTACGACAACCGCCACCTGTGGATGAAGCTGAAGCGGATCGTCTCGTCCCACTTCGCCAACTACCAGGAGGCGTGGGAGATGAACCGGCTCATCGACAAGGGGGCCATCCAGCCGGTCATGTCCGCGGTCTACCCGCTGGAGCAGACGGGTGAGGCCGCCCGGGCCGTCCACCGCAACGAGGCCGAGGGCAAGCTGGCCGTGCTGTGCCTGGCCCCCGAGGCCGGCCTCGGCGTCACCGACCCCGAGAAGCGGGCCCGCGTCGGCGAGGACCGCATCACGCTGTTCCAGCGCCACGCGCGCGGCGAGCTGTAGCGGGCGGTAATCCGGGTGTCCCGGGCCCCGGCCCGGGACCATCCTGGGGGCGTGGACGCGCCCTTCAGCCGGTCCGCCACCGTCTACGACCTCCTGTACGAGGCGGCGGGCAAGGACTACGCGGCCGAGGCCGCAGAGCTGCACCGGCTGGTGCAGGAGCGGCGGCCCGGGGCGGCGACGCTGCTCGACGTGGCCTGCGGAACCGGCGCCCACCTTGCGCACCTGGCCCGGTGGTACGCCACCGCGGGAGCCGACATCGCACCGGCGATGCTGGCCGAGGCCCGGCGCCGCTGCCCCGGCATCGACCTGGTCGAGGTGGACATGCGGGCGCTGGCGCTCGACCGCCGCGTCGACGCCGTGCTGTGCCTGTTCAGCGCGGTGGGGTACATGCCCTCGGCCGCCGACCTCGACGCCGCCATCGCGGCCATGGCCCGCCACCTCACGCCCGGCGGGGTGCTGGTGGTCGACGGCTGGATCCGGCCCGCCGACTGGCGGGACGGGGGCTACCTCCACGCGCTCGCCGCCGGCGACGGTGACCTCGCCGTCACCCGCCTGACCTCGTCGCACCGCGACGGCCGCCGCACCCGCCTGGACATGCACCACCTGGTGGGCACCCGCGAGCACGGCATC
>DASXRH010000117.1:0-9482 GCA_036506715.1 Acidimicrobiales bacterium | reverse complement strand
GCGCCTTCGCCGTCGGCGGCGGCCTGGTCGTGGCGTTCCTGCTGTGGGAGCGCCACACACCCAACCCCATGCTCAACCTGAACTTCTTCCGCAACCCCCGGTTCAGCGCGGCGAGCGGGGCGATCACGCTCACGTTCATGGCGCTGATGGGGATGATCTTCGGCCTCACGCAGTACCTGCAGTCGGTGCTGGGCTTCAGCCCGCTCGAGGCCGGGGCCGTCCTCATCCCGATGTCGGCCGTGATGATGGTGCTCGCCCCCACCTCGGCCCGCATCGTCGAGCGGGTGGGCACCAAGGCCGTGCTCGGCACCGGGTTGGTCATCGTGACGCTGTCGCTGCTGGCCCAGACCCGCCTCGACGCCTCGTCGACCACGTTCACGGTGATCCTCACCACCATTGGCCTGGCCGTGGGCATGGCCAACGTCATGGCCCCCGCCACCGAGTCGATCATGGGCTCGCTGCCCCGGGCCAAGGCCGGCGTCGGCTCGGCCGTCAACGACACCACCCGCCAGATGGGCGGCGCCATCGGCGTGGCCCTCATCGGCAGCCTGCTCGCCTCCGTCTACCGGGGCGACGTGCGCAGCGGGCTGGCCGGCTCCGGCCTGTCGGGCTCGGCGGTCGACCGGGCGTCCTCGACGGTGCAGTCGGGCGTGGCGGTGGCCGGCGAGACCGGCGGCACCACGGGAGCCCGCGTGCTCGGGGTCGTCCACGACGCCTTCCTGTCCGGCTACCACCTGGGCGTGGTCGTCGCCGCGGGCATCACGGCGCTGGCCGCAGTGGGCGTGTTCCTGTGGCTGCCAGCCCGGGCCACCGTGCCCGCCGACGCCATCGTCCCGGTCGAGCCCGCGGACGACGCCGACGTGGTGGCCGTGGGCCCGGCGCCGGCGCCGGCCGCCGACCCGGCCGCCTGAGCCCGCCTCCCCCTGGGCTCAGACCCGCCGGCGCCGCCCGTTCGCGGGTGGCGCCGGCGGCGCGTCAGGGCACGAGCAGCACCCGGCCAAAGGCCTGGCGGCTCTCGATGTGGCGGTGCGCCTCCGCCGCCTCGGCCAGCGGGAAGCGGCGGTCGATCACCACGGTGAGCTCGCCCCGGGCCACCCGGTCGAGCAGGTCGGCCACCAGGGCCCGGGTGCGCTCGGCGCGCAGAAGCATCTCCGCGCCGAGGAAGACCCCGGTGAGCCGGGCGTTCTTCAGGGCCAGCGGCCACACGTCGGGAACGGCGGGGTCGCGGCCGGCGCGGCCGACCCAGCTCACCCGGCCCCGGTAGGCGAGCGACGCGATGCTGCCCTCCAGGACCTTGCCCCCGACCGGGTCGACCACCAGGTCGACGCCCCGCCCACCGGTGATCTCCATCACGGCGGCCACGACGTCGGTGGTCGCGTAGTTGATCGGGTGGTCGAGGCCGTGGTCGGCCAGGCGGGCCAGGCGGTCGTCGCTCGACGCCGTGGCCAGCACCGTGGCCCCCGCCGCCTTCGCCAGCTGGATGGCGGCCAGGCCCACCCCGCCCGCCCCCGCCTGGACGAGCACCGTCTCCCCCGCCTGGAGGTCGCCGAACTCGAACAGGCAGTCGTGGGCGGTGGCGAACTCGATGGGCACGCCCGCCGCCTGCTCGATCGTCAGACCCTCGGGCAGCGGCCAGCAGGCGCCCGCGGGCACGCCGACCCGCTCGGCGTGCGAGCCGGCCGGCATCGTCGCCACGACCGGCTGCCCCGGGACCAGGCCCTCGACGCCGGCACCCACCTCCCGGATGCGGCCGGCCGCCTGGTAGCCCACGACGTGGGGCGCCGCCGGGATGTCGCCGCCCTGGCGGTGGAGCAGGTCCCCGCCCTGGACGCCGACGGCCCCGACGTCGATCACCACCCCGCCGGACCGCACTTCGGGATCGGGCACCTCCGCGTAGCGGAAGACCTCGGGCCCGCCCACCTCGTCGTACACCGCAGCCTTCATGGCCGTGACGCTAACGGGCGGCTGGTCAGGACGAGGCGGCCATCAGATCGACCACGGCGGCAGCGGCGCCGTCGTCGCCGGATCCGGCCCGCAGCCGGGCCCGCCACCGGTCCCGGTCGTAGCGGGCCGGCGCCGTCGCCGCCACGAACTCGGTGAGCAGGGCGACGAACCGGTCGGGGTCGGCGTGGTGGGGGAAGTGGCCGGCGCCCGCGACGACCTCCAGGCGGCTGCCGGGCATGGCGGCGTGGGCCCGGCGGGCGTGGTCGACCGGGATGACGCCGTCGCGATCGCCCCACACCAGCAGCGTCGGCACGGCCTCGGCCAGGTAGCACCGGTCGAGCATGGTCACCACCTGCCCCCGCCAGTCGACCACCGACCGCAGCGTGCGGGAGAAGGCGACCTGGGCGTCGCCGGCCGGCAGGCCGGCCAGGATGCGGCCGACGTGGTCGCGGTCCTGGGCCAGGTCGTTGCCCAGCGCGCCGGCCACCCGCAGCACGGCCTGCACCGCCGGCTGGACCGCCGGCCACCGCAGCGGGGCGAGGAACAGCTCGGCCAGCGGGGCCGACGCCAGCCGCAGCACCGGCGTGACCTCGCGCCCGGCACCGCCGGTGGCCACCAGCACCAGGCGCTCGCAGCGCTCGGGGAACTGGTAGGCCAGCTGCGCGGCCACCCCACCGCCCAGCGAGTGCCCGACGGCGGTGACCCGCTCGACGCCGAGGATGTCGAGCAGGTCGCGCATCCCGTTGGCGTACGCCGCCACCGTGTAGTCGGCCCGGGGCTTGTCCGAGTCCCCGTGGCCCAGCAGGTCGGGGGCGATGACCGTGTGGTCGCGGGCCAGCGCTGCCATGACCGGCAGCCAGCTCTCGGAGCTGTCGCCGATGCCGTGGACCAGCAGCAGCGCCGGGCCCCGGCCGGCCATGCGGTAGGCCCGCCGGTAGCCGTGCACCGTGCGGTGGCGCAGACCCGTGTCCATCGACCGTCGCCTGCGTCTGCGGCTCGCCATGCGGCACCTCCCCTCCCGTACGTGGCCGCCCCGCCACCGGTGATCCGTCCCCGACCGGAGGATCCGGACCCAGCCCCGGCCCCCTCCCGGCGAAGATCATGTCAACACGGTCGAACCGTCGTTCAAATCGGGGGGTGGCACACTTGGGGCCGTGCCCGCCGACGGCATCCGCGTCTTCCGCCACGACGGCGACGGCACCTCGTGGACCATGGCTCACGGCGTGCCCCACCCGGGGCTGGCCGGCACGATCGCCGGGACCTACTGCGGCTACGAGGAGCGCAGCGCCGCGCCGTTCCGGCGGCGCGAGTCGGCCACCGGCCACGTGGCCATGATCATCAGCTTCGGCGAGCCCATCGACCTGGTGGAGATGTCGCACTCGACGTCGGGCGGCCGACGCCTCACCTCGTTCGTCGTCGGCCTGCACGAGGGCTACGCGGTGACCCAGCATGCCGGGGCGCAGCACGGCGTGCAGGTCGACCTCACCGCGCTGGGCGCCGCCCGCCTGCTGGGGGTGCCGCCCACCGAGGTGGCCAACGAGTGCGTGGCGCTCGACGACCTGCTGGGCGGCGCCGCCGGCGAGCTCACCGACCGGCTGGCGTCCGCCCCCGACTGGCGCACCCGGTTCACGCTGCTCGACCAGGTCATGCTGCGCCGGGCGGCCGAGGGCCCCGACCCCGACCCGGCGGTCGTGTGGGCCTGGGGCCAGCTCGAGCGGTCGCACGGGCAGGTGCCGGTGCGGCTGCTGGCCGAGGAGATCGGCTGGAGCCGCCGCCACTTCGGCGTCCGCTTCCGGTCCCAGGTGGGACTGGCCCCCAAGCCCGCGGCCCGGGTGCTGCGGTTCCGGCGGGCCGTCGGCCTGCTGTCGTCCGGCCCGGTCCGCTCGATCGCCGACCTCGCCGCCGCCTGCGGCTACGCCGACCACAGCCACCTGGTGCGCGAGTTCCACGCGCTCGCCGGCTGCACCCCCTCGCAGTACGTCCAGGGCGTGCTGCCCGAGGGCGGCGGCGTCGCTCCCTAGCGTCCTGCGTCAGCCGGCGTCGGCCGGCGTCGCCTCCACCGCCTCGGCCGGGGTGGGCCCGCCGTGGCGGCTGCGCACGACGGCCAGGAAGCGCTCGACGGCGTGGACCGTGTGGTAGGCCCGCACCGAGGGCAGCAGGTCGAAGGCGTGCTGGGCCCGGGGCAGCTCGGCGTACGCGAAGGGCGCGCGGGTGGCGGACCGCATGACCGTCGCGAACGCCCGGGCCTGCTCGACGGGCACCAGGGTGTCGTTGGTGCCGTGGAGCACGAAGAAGGGCGGGGCCTGGGGCCCGGCGTGGCTCATCGGCGAGGCCATGTCCCAGGCGGCCCGGTCGTCGGCCAGCGCGGTCTTGAACACCCGGGCGGCGAGCAGGCGTTCGAGGCCCCGGTTGGCCACCCCGTCGCGGTCGATGAAGTCGTAGACCCCGTAGAACGGCACCGCCGCCGCCACCCCGGTGTCGGCGTCCTCGAAGCCCGGCTGGTACTCGGCCACCCCGGGCGTCAGCGCGGCCAGGGCGGCCAGGTGGCCGCCGGCCGAGCCGCCGGTGATGGCCAGGAACGAGGGGTCGCCGCCGTGCTCGCCCACGTGGTCGCGCACCCAGCCGATCGCCCGCTTGACGTCGACGATCTGGTCGGGCCAGGTGGCGCGAGGGCTGAGCCGGTAGTTGATGGTCACGCACACCCAGCCCCGGGCAGCCAGGTGGGCCATGAGCGGATGGGCCTGGCCCTCCTTCTGGCCCATCACCCAGGCGCCCCCGTGCACCTGGAGCAGCACCGGCGCCCCGGCGTCGGGGGCCAGGTCGGGCCGGTGCCACACGTCGAGCCGGTTGCGCCGGCCCGCCTCGCCGTAGCTGAGGTCGCGACCGTCGGCCGCCACGTAGCGGCGGCGGATGCGGAGCTCGGGCACCAGCAGCGACCGGCGGGTCAGCTGGGTGGCGGGCGCCGGGGCGAACGGCTCGGCGATGCCGGCGCGGTACCCCGCGCCGAGGCCGTCGACCAGGGCCTGCTCCAGCACCTGCTCGGACGCCCGGGCGTCGCGGTGCAGGCGCCACAGTCCCGCCAGCGAGGCGGCACCGAGCCCGAGGCCGAGCGCGCCCCGTAGGCCCCGCCAGCCCCCGCCCCGCGCCAGCAGCAGCGCCGCCGCCACCTCGGCCGCCCCCGTCTGGAGCGGCAGCTCGGAGGTGGGCATGCCCACCACGAACGACGGGAGCGACGCGGGGCCGAACCGGTCGACCGGGCGCAGCGCGTTGGCCGTCGTGGCGGCGGCGGCGGCGCTGGAGAGCAGGAACGTAGTGCGAGGGGACAAGGCGGGCGCTCCTCGGTCGGTGGACACCGGGCGTCAGCCGCAGCCTAGGGCCGGGTACGGCGGGGACCGGCGTCCACCGGCCGGGCTATCCGGCGGGCGGGGTCGGGAAGCCCTGGCCGAGGCGCAGCGACTTCAGCAGCTCGGCAACCGGCTTGGGCGCCTCGACGGCCGGCGGGTCCGCGGCCGCCGGGTCCGCGGGGGCGGGGGCCGGCGCCGGGGCCGGGGCCGGGGCGGGCGGCGCGCAGCCCAACTCGGGCCGGGCGGTGTCGCACAGGTCCGACGCCTGGTACCACAGCAACCCCGAGTCGGGCTGGCCGGTGCGGGGCCGGGCGTTGGCGCCCAGCACCCGGCTGGCCGACAGGTTGACCGGGTAGCCGCTGTCGACCGCCAGCCAGTGGCGCTCCTCGCGACCGTTGCGCACGACGACGTAGAACGGGGCCGGCAGCGGGGCCTTACCCGACGCCACCGCCCCGCCGGTGGGGTCGTCCTGAGCCCACCAGTTGGCCCCCTGGGCCCGGGCGGGGTCGACGAGCCAGCACGCGGTCGGCTGACCGCCGAGCAGGCAGGTCCGGGCCTGCATGCCGCCGCCGTCCTCGATGCCGTCGACCAGCCCGATGCGGGCGAAGGGCGGGACGCCCGGCGCCATCATCTCCTGGTAGAGGGCCTCGCTCCTGCCGATGCCGCCGAGGGCGCCCCACGGCTGCCAGGCCGCGGCCCGGGCGCCGGGTCCGGTCCCCCCCGAGGCGCAGTAGCGGCCCGCCATGCCGGCGGCCACGTCGCCCGCCACCACCCTCACGTCGATCAGCTGGGCGGCGGTGAACGGTGCGCCCACGCCGGCCGAGTCGTACTGGAACATGCCGATCCCGGGGGTCCAGTAGGCCCGGGGGTAGGGCGTGCCGTAGGGGTCCGCGAAGGGGTAGAGCCCGTAGTTGGCGTTCATGTTGGTGTTGCCGGCGGCGATGCCGGTCCACTCGTCCCAGCGCGACAGCGTCATGGGCGCCGGGGCGGTCTCCGGCGTCTCGGCCATGGAGACCTCCTTGAACACCGGCGCCATCACCATGGCCGCCAGCTCGTCGTCCGACAGCGCGCAGGCGCGGGGCGTGGCCGTCACCGCGGCCCGGATGCCGTCGTAGGCGCCTCGGCCGAAGTAGTGGGTGACGCCGGGCGTCCCGACGGGGACGGGCTCGGCGTCCGCGGTCGCCCCGAAGGGGCCGGGAAGAGCGGGGATCAGGCTCCCGGCGGCCGTGAGGGCCGCCGCCAGAGCCAGGGGAAGCGCGGATAGGAGCCGGCGGCGCGGGCGCCGCCGGGCGGGGTGGACGTGGTCCGACATGATGCGTGGGAGTGCGCCCACCGGCCCGCGCGGGGGGACGGGCCCCAGGCCGACGGCTGTCGCACGTGCCGCGTGCCCGATGGCGCGCCCTGGTCCCGCACCGGGCGGGGAGGCGGCGGAGGTCGCTTGCAGGGACGCTCGGGGTGGGCCGCGGCGACCCGCCGGCAGACGGCGAGCCCGGCCCGGAGGCCGACGGCGTCTGGCTGCATGGTCACGTGCTCACCTCCCGAGTCGCCCGCGTCAGCGGGGATGTGTGGGGGCGCGCGCGGGCACCGGCCCGCAGGCCGGCACGGTGGCGCGCCACCGTGATGGACGGGAACCCCCAGCAAGAGGCCCCAGTAGTTCCCTCAGCTGTCACAGGCTGCGGGTCCCGCCCCACCGGGGGCGGTGGGGTTGTGCGGTACCCGCGACCCGACGACCGTCGCCGGTTGTCAGGTCCGGGACAGGGTAAGCATCACTCTGCGCGGCTCAACCGTGAAGTCAGTCACCCGATGTGGCGAACGACGGAACGTGGCGGCCTGCGCAGCGCGACGTCAGCGCGCGCCGGGGATCACCTGCTCGGCGAACAGTGTGAGCGTCACGGTCGCGGGGTAGTCGCGGCACCACGGGATGATGCTGGTGCAGCCCATCTCGCGGTACAGGCCGATG
This sequence comes from Acidimicrobiales bacterium, assembly GCA_036506715.1. Classification (GTDB taxonomy): domain Bacteria; phylum Actinomycetota; class Acidimicrobiia; order Acidimicrobiales; family VFJN01; genus ZC4RG19. The sequence continues at coordinate 2,234 of DASXRH010000117.1, read as the reverse complement.
CGCTCGATCACCTGGTCAGGGGTGCCGACCAGGTTGCCCGCCCGCCACGAGTCGAACGACTCGCCGAAGGTCGAGCCACCCACCGCCCGCACCTCGGCCTCGGTCTCCCGCACGAACACCTCGGGGCTCCACGTCTTCTCGATGTCGTCGTCGTCGCGGCCCACCGCCTCGCAGTGCCGGGCCAGCACCTCGCACTTGTGGGCGAACTCCTCGGGGTTGCCGCCGAAGTTCGAGCGGTCGGCCAACTGGGCCACCACCCGCAGCGTCAGCTGCTCGCCGCCCCCACCGATGAGGATGGGCGGGTGGGGCGACTGCACCGGCTTGGGGTCGCACTGGGCACCCGAGAGGGTGAAGAACCGCCCCGCGTAGCTGGTGTCGGGCTCGGTCCACATCGAGCGGACGATCTCGACCGTCTCCCGCAGCATGCGGATGCGGTCGGCGGCGGGTGGGAAGTCGTAGCCGTAGGCCCGGAACTCGTGCTCGTACCAGCCGGCGCCGATGCCCCAGTCGAGGCGGCCGCCGCTGATCACGTCGATGTTCGACGTGATCTTCGCCAGCAGCCCGGGGTTGCGGTAGGCCGCGCACCCGACCATCTGGCCCAGGCGCACCCGCGACGTGCGCTGGCTGAGCGCGGCCAGCGTGGTCCAGCACTCGAAGACGGCCTCGTGGGCGGGGACGGGCACGTTGTGGAAGTGGTCGTACACCCAGATCGAGTCGTAGCCCAGCGCCTCGGCCAGCTCGGCCACCTCGACCGCCTTCGCCCACTTGGCCTCCGCCCCCTCGATGGCGACCAGCTCGGTCTTCCACCCCTGGGGCACGAACGCCCCGAACGTCATCTCGCGCGTGGTCATGTCAGCTCCGGTCGGTCGGTGGACGGGGGTCGCGGTCCATGATGGGCCGATGACCGGCTTCACGCCCGAGGACCTCGACGTCGTCACCGGCTGCGTGGTCGACGCCTGGTGCTCGGGCCTCGACCGCGACTGGTCGGTGCCGGCGGGCACGGTCGAGTGGTCGTGCACGGTCACGGCCACCCACGCCGTCGACGCCGTCCTGGCGGTCGCCCTCTTCCTCGCCTCCCGCCGGCGGGACGGCTACCCCGAGTGGATCTGCGCCCCGGCCATGCCCGAGGGCGGCGGCCCCGAGCACCTGGTCGAGGCGATGGGGGCCGTCGGGCGGGTGCTGACCGGGGTGGTCGCCACCGCGCCGCCCGGCACCGAGGCCGTCATCTGGCGCCGGCCCCGGGTCGAGGTCCGCCCGGCGGCCGACTTCGCGGCCCGGGGCGCGCTCGAGATGGTGCTCCACGGCCACGACGTCGCCGCCGGCCTCGGCGCCACGCTGGCCCCGCCGGCCGCCGTGTGCGCCCGGCTGCGCGACCACACCCGGGGCTGGCCCCACTGGTCGTCGCCGGGTTGGCGCCCCGCCCCGGCCACCGACGACCCCTGGTCCGACCTGCTGGTGGGCTCGGGCCGGGCCTGAGGGCCGAGCGAGGAGGGAGGCGGCCGTCAGTCGTCGATCGCGGCGTAGGCGCAGGTCCAGAAGTCCTGGAAGGCCGGCGGCGGTTGGGGCGACGACCACATCTGGTTGGCCATGACCACCCCGACCAGGTCCTCGGCCGGATCGTTCGCCCACTGGGTGCCCATGCCGCCGTCCCACCCGTAGGTGCCGACCGACCGGGCCGGGCCGGTCCGCCGGATCTGCACGCCCACCCCGAACCCCCACCCCAGATCGCCGGTGGGCGACGGGCCGGAGGTGGCGATCTGCTCGGCGGTCAGGTGGTTCATGGTCATGGCCGCCACCGAGGGCCGGGACAGGATCCGCTTTCCGTGGTAGGTGCCGCCGGCCAGCAGCATCTCGCCGAAGGCCGCCATGTCGTCGACGGTCGACACCAGGCCGGCACCGCCCCCGGGGAAGGCCGGCGGCGTGGCCCACTGGCCGTCGGCCGGGTCGTAGACCCGGACCTCGCCGTCGGGGCCGGGGTCGCGCCAGTAGCAGGGGCCGAAGCGGCCGGCCTTGCCGGCCGGCACCGAGAACGCGGTGTCGACCATGCCGAGCGGCTCGAGGATGCGCTCGGCCAGGAAGTCGGGGAACGACGAGCCCGACGCCCGGGCGATCAGCACCCCCAGCACGTCGGCGCCCGTGTGGTACAGCCACCGCTCACCGGGCTGGACCATCAGCGGCAGCGTCGAGAACCGGCGCATCCACTCGTCGGGCTCGGGTGGCAGCGCCGGCTGCGG
>DASXRH010000116.1:0-1634 GCA_036506715.1 Acidimicrobiales bacterium | reverse complement strand
CAGCGAGATGGCGCCGTTGAGGTCCTCGCGGTCGACCAGCTGGGGGACCAGCGCCGAGTAGGCGGGGTTGAACAGGGCCTGGCCGATGCCGATGGCGAACACGACCGCGACCAGCAGCACCTTGTTCGGTCGGTCGGGGGCGGCGACGCCGGCCAGCACGAACGACAGCACCAGCTGGGACACGGCCACGCTGACCAGCAGGCGGCGGCGGTCGACCGTGTCGGCCAGCGCCCCGCCCACCACCGACAGCAGCAGCAGCGGGCCCAGCTGGGCGAACAGCAGCACGCCCACGAACACCGGCGAGCCGGTGAGGTCGTAGGCCAGCGCGCCCAGCACGACGTTCTGCATCCAGGTGCCGACGTTCGACAGGAACGACCCGAACCACACCCGCCGGAAGGCCCGGTGGCGCAGCGCCGAACGGGCCGAGCCGGGCGCGAAGGTGCGGTCGCCGTCGACGAGCGCGTCCTCGGTGTCCTCGAGCGGCGGGGGCTCGAAGGTCCGGGGACGGGCGGGGTCGATGACGTGAGGGGGTGCGGCCGCGGGCGTGGCGCGGCCGGGGGACGGCTCGGCGCGCACGGCGGCGAGCTTCCCACCAGGGCGGGCGTCGCCTCCAACCGGGTCGGCGGGGCGGGGGAGGCGGGCGCCCTGGCTCACGACACGTTGCGAACAGGGTTGGCGTCGTCGTGGATCAGGGGCATGGGCGCGTCGAAGCAGGGCGGTTGGTGGGCGAGGCAGGGCCGCGCCGCACCGGGCAGCAGGCGAGCAATGTCCCCCAACCGTCGGGGGCACCCGTCCATTCCCGCCCGGGCCCGGCGTGGTCGGTACGGTGCGGCCATGACGATGGACTTCCGGCGCACCACCGTGGCGGACATCGCCGCCCAGGTCAGCGAGCGCACGCTCGGTGCCCGCGAGGTGACAGCCGAGGCGCTCGAGCGGATCGAGCGCTACGACGGCGACGTGGGTGCGTTCGTGGCCGTCGACGGCGACGCGGCGCTGGCCGAGGCGGCGGCGCTCGACGAGCGTCTGGCGGCCGGCGAGGACGTGGGGCCGCTGGCCGGGGTGCCGCTGGCGGTCAAGGACCTGGAGGACGCCGCCGGCTTCGTCACCACGCACGGCTCGGTGGCCTACGCCGGCCACCCGCCGGCGACCGCCGACTCGGCGCTGGTCGAGCGGCTCAGGGCCGCCGGGTGCGTGGTGGTGGGCAAGACCAACACCCCCGAGCTGGGCTGGAAGGCCGACACGGTCAACGAGCTGTTCGGCCCCACCCGCAACCCGTGGGCGCTCGACCGCTCGGCCGGCGGGTCGTCGGGCGGGTCCGCCGCCGCCCTGGCCGCCGGGCTGGTGCCGCTGGCCACCGGGTCCGACGGCGGGGGGTCGATCCGCATCCCATCGGCGGTCAACGGGCTGTCGGGCCTCAAGCCGTCGCTGGGCCGGGTGCCCCTCGGTGGCCCCGAGCCGCCGGGATGGCCGCTGCTGTCGACCCGGGGGCCGATGGCGCGCCAGATCCGGGACGTGGCGCTGGCCCTCGACGCCGTGGTCGGGCCCGACGCCACCGACCTGTCGTCGCTGCCTATCCCCGACGCCTCGTGGTCTCGGTCGCTGGCCGGGCTCAACCCGCCCCGGCGGGTGGCGTG
>DASXRH010000115.1:0-8834 GCA_036506715.1 Acidimicrobiales bacterium | reverse complement strand
ACCACCGACAGCAACAGGTAGCGGGCGCCGGCATAGGGGTCGTCGAGGCCGAGGCGCCGGCCGCCCACCGCCGCGCCCGGGGCCCGGCCGGCCCGGGCGTCGACAGTGGCCCGGTCGATGGCGTGGCGAGTCATCAGCGCCTGCGCCTTGGCCGTGAGGGCCTCGGCCTCGTCGGGGAACGTCGTCGACTCGGCCTTGGCCAGCAGCGCCGTGACCCGGTGCAGCACCCGGGGATCGGCGCCCACGCCCTCGCCGGCCACGGCGGCCCGCCCCCGGCCCGGGGGCGGCGCGGGATCGCCGGGCGCCGGGCCGAGCTTGGGCATGCGGGGCAGGCGACGCAGGGTGGCCAGCGCCTCGACGGCGACCACCACCGCGGACGTGCGGTCGGTCCCCCCGCCGGACCGCGCCACCCGGACCCAGGCCCCGGTCGCCCGGCTGTCGGCCCCGGGCGTGTCGCCCGCGCCGGCGCCGATGGCGTCGAGCTGGAGCCGCCACCGGGGGGGCAGGTCGGCCGGCCCGTGGCCGGCGGCGTCGCAGGCGATGGCCCGGGCGACCAGCCGGGCATGGGTGCGGCCCCGCTGGCGTGCGACCGCCCGGTGGACGTCGGCCGGCTGCCAGCCGATGCGCCACGCGCCGGCCACCGCCTCGACCAGGGCCCGGGCCAACGCCCGGTCGACCAGCCGCGCCCCGCCGTCGGCGCCGGCAGCGGGATCGGATGCGGGACCGCCCGGGCCGTCGACCACCGCCCCCCCGACCAGCGGGGCGACGAGGTGGGGGGCCGGGCGCCCGACCCCCGCGCCGCACGACGCCACCGCCGCGTCGATGGCCGCCGTCACCTGGTGGGCGCGCCAGCTGCGGCGGCTGCCGCCCACCCGTGTGCGATCGAACCTGTGCCTGCCCATCGACTCCATCCTCCCTCGCTGCGAACCGGGCCTCGGTGCACCCGGCTGTGGACCGTCTCAGCGGTCCGTCTCCGCCCGCGGGACCGGTCGGGGAACCGGCCTCCGGGGATGCGAACAAGTGTACGTGTCCAGTGTGACACACTCGCGTCGTGAGCCCATCCGCCAGCCCCCGCACCATCGACGTTGCCGAGCGGCGCGCCCGCCTGTCGGTACGCCACCGGCTGGTCCCCAACCAGCGGGCGGCCGGGGTGGTCGACGTCGTCCGGTCCCTGGTGGCGCTGCACGCCACCGACCCCGCCAGCGTCCACCTCAGCGCCGCCGCCCGGCTGCGGGCGCCCACGACCCGGGCCGTCGAGCGGGCCCTCTACGACGACCGCACCCTGGTCCGGCTGCTCGGCATGCGGCGCACCATGTTCGTGGTCCCGGTCGAGCTCGTCCCCGTCGTCCACGTCGCGTGCACCGAGGTCATCGCCGCCAACGAGCGCCGCAAGCTGGTCGCGGTGATCGAGGAGGCGGGCGTCGCGCCCGGCGGCCAGGGGGGCGCCTGGCTCGACCGGGTGGGCGACGCCACCGTCGCCGCGCTCGAACGTCGGGGCGAGGCGCTGGCCGCCGAGCTCGCCACGGACGTCCCCGAACTGGGCACCGAGGTGCGGGTGGGCGGCGACACCAGGTGGGCCACCACCTTGCGGCTGTCCAATCGGGTGCTGGCGGTGCTGGCCGCCGACGAGCGCATCGTGCGGGGTCGGCCCCGGGGCTCGTGGACGTCGACGCAGTACCGGTGGGCGCCCATCGGCACCTGGCTGGGCGACGGGGCCGGCGCCGCGCGCCCGTCCCGGCCCGACGCCCAGGCCGTCCTGGCCCGCCGGTGGCTGGCCGCGTTCGGTCCCGGCACGGCGGCCGACCTCGCCTGGTGGACCGGCTGGACCGTGCGACTCACGCGGGCGGCGCTGGCGGCCGTCGGCGCCGTGGAGGTCGATCTCGGCGGCACGGTCGGCTACGTGCTGCCCGGCGACGACGAGCCGGTGGCCGCACCCGAGCCGGCGGCGGCGCTGCTGCCCGCCCTCGATCCGACGCCCATGGGATGGAACGCCCGCGACTGGTACGTGGGCGCCCACCGCGGGGCCCTGTTCGACCGGTCCGGCAACATCGGACCCACGGTGTGGTGGGATGGCCGGGTCATCGGGGGGTGGGCCCAGCGCACCACGGGCGAGGTCGTGTACCGCCTGCTGGAGGAGCCGGGTCGGGAGGGCGTCCGGGCCGTCGAGGCGGCGGCCCACCAGCTGACCGGTTGGCTGGGGCCGGCGCGGGTCAGCCCCCGCTTCCACACGCCCCTCGAACGGGAGCTGACGGCGTAATGTCGGTGCGACGGCGTGCCGGCCGCCGCGGTCCGGGGCTGTGGCCGGGGTCCGGAGGTTGGGGCAGAATTCCCGGCGCGCAGGCCCTGGTGGACGCAGCGTCGCGTGGGACGTTGGCAGAGAGGTCCGATGCCCAAGAGCTTCGACATCGAGGTGACCGCCGACGACGGGAACACGGTCGCCCATCTGGCCGGCGACCTGGACCTCTCCGTGCGCGCCGAGGTGGTGACCAGGGTGACGGCGATCATCGAGGGCACGCGCGCGCCGACGCGGCTGGTCCTCGACCTGCGCGAGGTCACGTTCTGCGACTCGAGCGGCCTCGGGGCCCTGCTGGACATCCGGCGGGCCGCGGCCGACGCCGCGATAGCCATGGTGCTGCGGGACGTGCCGCCGGCGGTGTCCCGCCTCCTCGACCTGACGGATGTGGACGGCTGGCTGAGTCGCGAGTGACCGCCGGCGCCGCGGTCCCGGACGCCCCGCCCCCGGTCCCGTCCGCCGCGACCGCTCCCGGGCCCCTCCGGGTCTGGCCCCGGGTCGCGGCGGTGGTCGCGGTCGTGATGGTCGGCCTGGTCGCGGCCTGGGTGACCTGGCGCGACGCTCACGACGACGCCGACCGGCGCGAGCAGCTGGTGGCCGAGCAGACGGCCAGCCTCACCACCTCGACGGTCCAGCAGGTGCTGGCGGCCATCAGCGGGGTGTCGGGGCTGCCGGCAGCCGACGGGCGGGTCGACCGGGCCGCGTTCGACGCCTACGTGTGGGGGGTGCTGGCCGAGTCGCCGCTCCAGACGCTGGCCTTCGCCCCGGTCGTGCCCGCCGCCGACCGGCCCGCGGTCGAGGCCGCCATCGGCCGGTCCTTCCGTGACACCCCCGGCGGCCCCCCCGCCGGGCCCCGCCCCGAGTACATGCCGGTGCAGTGGGTGACGCCGGGCAGCGAGCTCACCGACCAGCTCATCGGGTTCGACCTGGCCGCCGACCCGGTGCGCAGCGCGGCGGCCGCCACGGCCCGCGACAGCGGCGCCGCGGTGATCAGCCAGACGGTGCCGTCCCAGCCCAGCGGGAAGCCGGCGGTGTTCCTGGTCCACGCCGTCTACCGGCCCGGCCTACCCGAGGAGGCCACCGTCGCCGAGCGCCGCGGGGCGGTGGTCGGCTACGTGACCACCGGCGTGCTGGGTGAGCGGCTGCTGGGGGCCATCACCGACCAGACCGAGGAGACCATCGGCCTGCGGGTCGTCGACGTCGACGCCGCCGGGCAGGGTCCGCTGATGGAGTCCGATCCCCCGCCCGACCAAGGGGCCACGCTCGAGCGCGCGGTCGCCGGCCGCACCTGGCGCATCACGGTCGACGACCGCCAGCCGGTGACCACGTCCGCCCCCTGGTGGATCCTGGTCGGCACCGCCGCGCTGGCCCTCACGCTGGCCGGGCTGGCGTGGCGGGCACTGCACCACCAGCGGGAGATCTCCCGCCACGTCGAGATGGTCGAGCGGGTGGCCGACCTGGGCCGCACGCTGGCGGCCGCCGGGTCGGTCGACGACATCGCCCGGGTGGTCGACGCCGATCTGCCGGCCGTGCTCGAGGCGGCGTCGGCGTCCCTGGCGCTGGTCGACCGTTCCTCCAACACCATCCGGCCCCGCCACGGCCCGGGCGGGCCCGACGGCCCCGTCCCCGAGCGCGACGCGGAGATCCCGCTCGACTCGCCGCTGCCCCTGGCCCGGGCCGCCCACGACGGCACGCCGATCGTCCTCACCGACGACGAGGACCGGCGGGCCCGGGGCCCGGCCGAGGTGGACCGCGCGGCCGAGGCCGGGCTCGGCGCCACCGCCTGCTGGCCGGTCACCGACGGCAGCGGCGAGGTGGTGGCGGCGCTCGGCGTGTCGTGGGGCCGCGAGGGGCCGGTCGACGACCTCACGCTCGCCACCCTGGCCACCGCGGCCGAGCTGACCGGCCAGACCCTGGGCCGGGCCCGCCTGGCCGACGCGGTGCGGCGCGACGCCGTCACCAGCCGGCTGCTGGCCGGCCTGGCCGAGGCGGCGGCCACCGCCGGCACGGTCGACCAGGTGGCCCGCACGCTGGTCGACGGGGCCACCGACGTCGCCGGCGCCCGCTCGGCCCAGATCGGGCTGCTCACCCCTGCCGGCGACGCGCTGGCCGTCGTCCGCCACGACAGCCTCGAGCCTGGGAGCGCCGCCGGGCACGAGCGCCAGCAGGTCGACTGGCCCTGGCCGCTCGTCACCGCCTTCACCACCGAGGCGCCAGTGCTGCTGGCCGACCGCGAGGCCGTCGCCACCCGGTTCCCGGCCGTGGCCGGCGAGGTTCAGGCGGCGGGGCTGGCCGCCATCGCCTGCCTGCCGCTGGTCGGCGATGACGGCGTGCCCTTCGGGGCCGTCGGGCTGGCGTGGGACTCGCCCCGCCGATTCGACGCCGCCCTGGTCGACACGCTGCGGACCACGGCCGACCTGTGCGCCTCCAGCCTGGGGCGGGCCCGGGGCACCGACCTGGCCCAGGCCCGGGCGGCCGCGCTGGCCACGCTGGCCGCCCACCTCTCGACGGCCCGCAGCTTCGAGGACGTGGGCGCCGCCATCGTCGAGGACGCCCCCGCCGCCCTCGAGGCCGACTTCGCCATCGTCGGCGTGGTCGACGAGGACCAGTTCCGGATGCTGGCGCCGAGCGGTCCGGGGCTGGACGTGCTGGCCCACTACGCCGACCTCGACCTGGGGGGCGACTTCCCGGCCCTCATCGCCCTGCGGCGGCGCGAGCTGGTCACCTTCACCGACCTGGGGGCGGTGCCCGACGCCACGGTGGCCGCCGACCTCGCGTCCCTTGGCTTGCACGGCGGCGCGTGCGCGCCGCTCATCGGTGCCGACGGCGAGGCGCTGGGCGTGCTGTCGGTGCTGTGGGCCTCGCCGCCGCCGTTCGACGACGCCCTGCTGGGCCGCATCACCACCGTGGCCGACCTGTGCGGGCAGTCCGCCGAGCGGGCCCGCCTGTTCGACGCCGAGCACCGGGTGCGGCGCGACCTCCAGGCCCGGGTGCTGCCCCGCATCCCCGCGGTGCCACCGTTCGAGGTGGCGGCCCGCTACCGGCCGGCGGCGCCGTCGGTGGGCATGGGCGGCGACTGGTACGACGGCATCGCCCTCGGCCCGGGGCGGCTGTGCCTGGTGCTGGGCGACGTCACGGGCCACGGGGTCGAGGCCATCGCCGAGATGACCCAGGTCCGCACGGTGGTGCACACGCTGGCCGCGGGCGGCATGGCGCTGCCCGACATCCTGGCCCGCACGTCGTCGGCCATGCAGCGCGAGGGCGGAGGCTACGCCACGCTGGTGGTGGCGGTCATCGACGCCGGCGCCAGCTCGGTCAGCTACGTGACCGCGGGGCACCCGCCGCCGCTGGTGCGCCGGCCCGACGGCACCATCGACGTCCTGGCCGACGGCCACCACTCGGTGCTGGGCGTCAACCTGGCGCCCCGACCGGCGGGGCGGGCGCCGTTCCCCAGCGGGTCGGTGCTGGTGGCCTACACCGACGGGCTGATCGAGCGGCGGGGCACCACCATCGACGCGTCGGTCGAGCGGCTGGCGGCCCAACTGGCGTTCGCCCCCGAGACCGGCGCCGACGCCCTGGCCGACCGGCTGCTGCACGTGAACCGGTCGACCGTGCAGGCCGACGACCTGGCGCTCGTGGTGGCGCTCCGGCCAAGGTGACGTCGACGACCGCGGTCCGGTGGGGCAGGGAGGCCACGCGATGACGCTCACGGTGATGTCGGGCCGGGCCGATCTGGCGGTCGACATCGACGGGCGCGAGGAGGGCGACGAGGACGACGGCCGCGCCCGGCTGACCGCCGACCCCCGGCCGCCGGTGCTGTTCGTCCACGCCGACGTGGCCGATCGCCGGGTGTGGCGGGCACTGGCGGCGGCGCTGGCCGACACCCACCGGGGGGTGGCCTACGACCGCCGCGGGTTCGGGCAGACGACCAGCGTGCCCGAACCGTGGTCCGAGATCGACGACGCCGTGGCCGTGCTCGACGCCGCCGCCGCCGACCGGGCCGTGGTGGTGGGCAACTCGGGCGGCGGCAAGGTGGCCCTCGACCTGGCGCTGGCCCGGCCCGACCGGGTCGCAGCGCTGGTGTTGGTCGCCCCGGCGGTGCGTGGTGCGCCCGAGGCCGACGAGGCCACGTTCGAACCGGCGCTCGAGGTGCTGTCCGCCGCCCTCGACGCCGCCGACGAGGCCGGCGACCTCGACCAGGTGAACCGGCTGGAGGCCCACATCTGGCTCGACGGCCCCGACGCGCCCGAGGGGCGGGTGGGCGGCATGGCCCGGGCCCTGTTCCTCGACATGAACGGCGTCGCCCTCGCCTCGCCCGACCCGGGGCCCGAGATCGAGCCGCCGCCGGCCTGGGGCCGGCTGGAGGAGGTGGCGGTGCCGACGCTGGTGGCGGTGGGCGAGCTCGATCTGCCCCACGTGATCGACCGGGCGACGCTGGTGGCCGAGCAGATCCCGGGAGCGCGGCTGATCGGCCTGCCCCGGGTCGCCCACGTGCCCATGCTGGAGGGCAGCCCCGAGCTGGTCGAGGCGATCCGCGACTTCCTGGAGACCTAGCTGGCTAGCGGCCGCCCAGCAGGGTCGGGTCGACCTCGGACGCCGCCGCCGCAAGGCCCTCGGGGTCGGCGGTGGCGACGCCGGCGGTGAACGGCAGCGCGGCGCGGAATGCCCGCCTGAGCCAGGAGACGGCGAGGGCGCCGTGGCTGGGCTCGTCCTCCGGATCGACGGGGCGGTGGGACACGAGCTGGACCGCTGCCCGGCGGACCCGCTCGGGGTCGGGCTCGACGCCGGCCGCCCGGGCCTGGCCGATGAGGTACGACGCCACCATCCCCAGCTCGTCGGCGCCCCGGGTGACCGAGGCGACCAGGGCCGGGACGGCGGTCGCCAGCAGCCACACCGGGCTGCGCTTGGCCAGGAACCCCAGCCGGCGGAAGCGGCTGGCGAACCGGACGATCAGGGCGGCGGCGGTGGCGCTGGCCAGTACGGGGGCGCGGGGCTTGTCGGCCAGCGACCGGGCCAGGGCGTCACGGTCGGGCAGGGGCCGGCGGCGGGTGGTGGCCTCGGCCACCACCCGGCGAGCGAGCGAGCGACCGGCGTTCTCCAGCGCGTCGGTGATGCCGGCCGCGGAGATCGTGCCCGCGCGGGCCACCGTGTCGAGCGCCGTGCGGACCAGGCCGGCGGCCTGGTCGGCGATGCCGGCGTCGCCGGCATCGGCGCCCGGGGCGGCACCGGCGGCGGTCGGGGTCGTGGTGGGCGGGGTTCTTTCGATCTCCGAGACCATCGTCGTCCTCCGGTGGTGGCCGGGCGGCGCCCGGCTGGCCCTGGTGTACCCGGCGGGCGGCCGGCGCACACGGTCCGCCCAGCGTAGGGCCGGTGTCGCGGGAGCCCCCGCCCGCCCGCCGGAGCCGGAGCCGGGGTGTCAGCCGGCGTGGGCGATCGCGGTGCGGACCGCGTCCAGGGTGCCCAGGTCGTCGATGGCGGCGGCGCTGCGGCGCCACATGACCCGGAACATCTCGTCGCCCCGCTCGGTGACCGTGGCCGTCAGCCGGCCGAGCGTGATGATGAGCGGCCCGTGGAGCATGGCCACCCGGTAGTCGGCCCAGCAGTCGTCGAGGGTGTAGTCGCCGACGTCGTACGCAGCCAGCGCGGCGTGGTAGGCGGCCACGAGATCGGCCTCGTGGGCGCGGCGGTCCTCGACCGTGAGGCACGTTGACAGGAAGAACGCCAGGTCACGGGCGGGCGGTCCCATGGCCACCGTCTGCCAGTCGACGGCGGCCACCCCGGCCGGGTCGCCCACCGGGAACAGCAGGTTGTCGAGCCGGTAGTCGCCGTGGACGACGGCCACCCGGTCGCCGCGGGCCATGACCCACGGGGCGAGCAGCTCGCGGCTGGCGTCGAGGACGGCCTGCTCGGTGGAGTCGAGCTCGGCCGAGAACCGCTCGGCGAACGCGTCGACCGCCACGGCCAGGAAGGGGGCCAGCAGGTCGCGGGTGACCGCCTGCTCCTCGTCGCTGCCCCCGAGCCACGCCGCCGACGCCAGCTCGTCGTCGCACCACGTGGGACCGTGCAGCCCGGCCAGGTTGACCACCGCCGCCCGGGCGTGGTCGACGGGGCAGCCGGCGATCTGGTCGCCGGGGCGGGCGTCGGCCAGGTCCTCCAGCACCAGGACGAACCGGGGCTCGCCGTCGGCGATGGCCGCGTACAGGCAGTCGGGAGTGCGCACCGACAGCCGGTCGCCCAGCTCGACGTAGAAGGCGACCTCCTTGCCGTAGGCCATGCGGGCCATGTCGCTGGTGACGTCGGGCCGGCCGAACTTGGCGACCACCGTGCGCTCGCTGCCGTCGGCCTGCTCGAGCCGGGCCCGCACCGTGGTGGCCATCTGGCCGGTGCCGACCGGCTCGGTGGTGACCCGGCGCACGGCGGCGCCGGTGCCGGCGGTGCCGAGCACGGCGTCGAACCACGCGGGCGTGAGCTGGTCGGCCCCGTCGACGACGGCGGGGTCGGGCGCCTGGGGCGCCCCAGCGTCGGCGGTGTCGGCTGCTTC
>DASXRH010000114.1:0-1732 GCA_036506715.1 Acidimicrobiales bacterium | reverse complement strand
CCACCTGGCCTGGGAGGTCGAGACCCTCGACGACCTCGAGGGACTGGCCGCCCGGTTGGCCGAGGTGGGGGCGCTGGTCGGCTCCAGCGACCACGGCACGACCAAGAGCCTCTACGCCCGCGACCCCGATGGCATCGAGTTCGAGGTGGCGTGGATCGTGCCCGCCGACCGCCTCGACGACGAGGCCCTCGCGGCCCGGCGCAGCATCCGGCCCCTCGACCTCGCGGCCGAGAAGGCCCGCTACGGCGCCCACACGCCGGGCGGTGTGGGCATCTCCCGCCCCGCCCCGGCCTGAGCCCGCACGCGCTGCGGGGAGGCCCGGAGGTCTCCCCGCATGCACAGAAATCGGAAAGAACCTGCTCAGCCGTTCACGTCGGGAGGGACAAGTCCCCGACAACCGAACAGGCGGTGGACTGGATGGACTCCACCAAGTGGTCCGACCAACCGCTCAGCGGCCAGCCACCTCCAGGGTCCCAGGTCTACCGTCATTCATGTGTGGACCACCTCCCTTCTCTGGTGATCGGCACACTACCAATGGTCGGCGGCAACGCGTGCGCGCAATTCCTGTGACTCAGGCGACCAGGCCCTCACCCAGGATCGCGTCGCCGGTGGGGACCCCGGGCAGCGCGAACCAGAAGCCCCCGCCCTCGGGCCGGATGTACTCCTCCAGCGGCTCGCCCGCCAGCCGGGCCTGCGTGTTGAGGAACTGGCTCATGCGGCGCTGGTAGGACACGAACGCCAGCCCCTGGTCGAGCTGGCCGCTGGCGTCGAACCCCCGGGAGAAGCTGAGACCCGTCCGGAAGATGAGGTCGCCCTCGGTGGCGGCGGTGCGGGGGTTGGCCAGGCGGATGTGCGCGTCGAGCGGGGTGGCGTCGCCGCCGGGGTCGGTGGCGTAGTCAGGCGTGTCGGTCTCGGCCTCGCCGTCGAGCGGGGCGCCCGTGTCCTTGCGCCGGCCGATGAGGGCCTCCTGCTCGGACAGGCGGGTGCGGTCCCAGAACTCGACCAGCATGCGGATGACCCGGACCACGTGGTAGCTGCCGCCGGTGGCCCAGGCCGGCTCGCCGTCGCCGTCCTGCACCCAGACGTAGCGGTCCATCACCCTCTCGTCGCCGGGGTCGAGGTTGGCGGTGCCGTCGATGAACCCCATCAGGTTGCGCTTGCCGGCCTCGCCCGGCCGGGCCCGGGTGCGGCGGTTGTAGCCGCCCAGCACCCAGTGGAGGGCCAGGGTGCCCCGGGTGGCCCGGTGCAGCTGGCGCAGGGCGAACAGGTTGACGTCCTCGTGGGAGCTGGTGACGGTGAGCAGCAGGTCGCCGTGGGACCGGGCCGGGTCGAGCCGGTCGTTGGCCAGGAACGGCATCGTCTCGAGCGCGGTGGGCTTGCGGTCGGCCAGGCCGTAGCGGTCGTCGAACAGGGACGCCCCCACCGACACCACCACCGACAGGTCCGCGGGGGGCGGCGGGTTGCCCACCGCCCCGGTGTAGAGCGGCGGGAAGGCTGGATTCCGGTCCTCGTAGCGGGCCCCCGACATGAGGCGGTCGGCCTCGGCGGTGAGGGCCGCGAAGGTGGCGCGCAGCTCGCCGCGGTCGTCGGCCGTGACCGTGAACGCGGCAATCAGGCCCTGCTCGTTGGCGGGGTGGGTGATGCCGGTCTGGTGGGGGCCCCGGAACGGCAGGTACCCGGGCGCCGGCCCGCCGCCGCCCGCGGCGGAGGTCGACGGGTCGCCGTCGTCGCT
>DASXRH010000113.1:0-2305 GCA_036506715.1 Acidimicrobiales bacterium | reverse complement strand
AGCCGGCACAGCAGCTTGGCCAGCGTGGTCTTGCCCGCCCCGTTCTGGCCGACGATCGCCAGCGACGAGCCGGCGGGGATGGTCAGGTCGAATCCGTCGAGCACCCGTCGGGTGCTGGTGACGTAGGCGAACGTGAGGTCGCGGAAGTGGATCTCGCGGGCGGGCAACCCGGCGGCCGGGGCCGAGCCCTCGCGCAGCGCGCCGGCCGGGGCCATCGCCGTCTGCAGCCGGAGGACGGCGGCCACCGGCGCGGCGGCGCCGTCGAGCGCCCAGTTGAGCCCGCCGAAGGCCAGCATGCTCGTGCCCACCGCGACCTGGGCGTACACCACCACCTGGTCGAGGTCGAGGCGGCCGGCGGCGGCGGCGTCGGCCAGCGACCAGAACACGGCCACGTTGGCCGCCGCCACCAGCACCAGGCTGCCGAGCACCGAGCGCTCCCGCAGGCGGGTGGCCCGGTACTGGAGGTCGTGGAGCTGGCGGCGGCGGGTGGTGAACCGGTCGATGGTCCAGCCCACCAGCCCGAAGAGCCGCAGCTCCTTGGCCGCCGGCGGGTCGACCGCCAGCCGGTAGGCGTAGTCGGCGTGGCGCTGGGCCTCCCGCACCTCGTCGGTGTTGCGGTCCTTCCACACGGCGCTCTCGCGCAGCAGCCAGTGGGTGGCGAGCCAGGCCACGGTCAGCACCAGTGGCGCCCACCAGGCGTAGGCGGCCAGGACGATCGCCGACGCAGCTCCCACGACCAGGTCGACGAGGCCGGTGCCGATGAAGTCCATGCTGATCGACAGCGGGGGACCGGTCATGCCCGTGTCGAAGTCGCGGGCCACGGTGAGGTCGCTGGCCAGCTCGGGATCCTCGAGGTGGCCGATGCCGGGTGGGGCCACGCACGCCTCGGTCAGGCGGTCGTAGAGCCACGCGGCGGTGCGGTCGCCCAGGTTGGCGCCGATGGCCTGGTGGAGCGGGGTCAGCACCTGGAGGAGCACGAACACCACGCCCACCGCCGCCAGCGGCGCGGCCAGGGGATCATTGTGCTGGACGGCGCCGACCAGGGCGCCCATGGCGATGGCGAACACGGCGGGCAGCACCCCCCGGGCGATCAGCACGGCCCACCAGGCGACGGCCAGGGTCCTGTCGGCCCGGGGGAGCACACCGAAGAACTGCCATTCCTGGCGGGCACGGAGTCGGCGGAGCATCGGCATCTCCTCGGGGCCGGCACCTCCGTCACTCGGCGGCTCCGCCCCTCGCGGTCAGGCTGGGCGTCTGTGCACCGTGTCGGCCAGTGGTCCCCTCGCGACAGCGGTCGAGCCGGGCCTCGGCGCCCGGTCCATCCACCAGGTGTACGTCGTTTCTACCCCAACCCCGGCCTGGTCCGCAGGTTCGTTAGCCAAACTAACTGTGCGGCGATAGGGTACGCGCATGGCACCGCAGGCGACGGCTCCGGTTCCCGGTGCGCACGACGCGAGCGACGTTCCGGGCATGGCCGCCCGACTCCGCGTCAGCGCCACCCGGCTGGCCCGGCTGCTGCGGCGCCAAGGTGACACCGGGCTGTCCCCCTCCCAGATCTCCGCCCTCACCTCCGTCGAGACCCACGGGCCCATGACCCTCGGGGCCCTCGCCGAGCACGAGCGGGTGGCGCCCCCGAGCATCACCAACGTGGTGGCCAAGCTCGAGGAGCGGGGCCTGGTCGTGCGGTGGGCCGACCCCGCCGACCGGCGGGTCACCCAGGTGTCCACCACCCCGGCCGGCGCCGCGCTGCTGGGCCAGGTGCGCGAGCGTAAGGACGTGTGGTTGGCCGCCCGGCTCGAGGCGCTCGACAACGACGAGCGGGCCCGGCTGGCCGCCGCCCTCGACGTCATCGACCACCTGACCCGGGTGGAGCAGACGTGACGTCGCTGCGCGTGGCCAGCGGCGAGACCTTCCGATCGCTCCACTACCGCAACTTCCGCCTGTTCTTCACCGGCCAGCTCATCTCGCAGGTGGGCAACTGGCTGACGCTGGTGGCCCAGACGCTGCTGGTCCTCAAGCTGACCGACAGCGGCGTCGCCCTCGGCATCCTCGCCGCCTGCCAGTTCGGGCCCATCCTCGTCCTCGGGCCGTGGGCCGGGCTGGTGGCCGACCGGTCCGACAAGCGCCGGCTGCTGCTCGTCGTCCAGACGCTGGCCATGTGCCAGTCGTTCGTGCTGGCGGCCCTGGCCGCCACCGGGAGCCCGCCGGTGTGGTCGATCTACCTGGTGGCGTCGTTCGGCGGCCTCACGATGGCCTTCGACAACCCCACCCGGCGCAGCTTCGTCGTCGAGATGGTGCCCACCGA
>DASXRH010000112.1:0-5920 GCA_036506715.1 Acidimicrobiales bacterium | reverse complement strand
TCGCCGTCCACCCGCATCGCCGGTGAGGCCGCGGGCGTCGACGGCGTCGACGTCGCGGAGCTGTACGCGCCGTTCAGCCACCAGGAGCCGATCCTGCGGGAGGCCCTGGGCCTCGGCGACGGCGTGGACGTGAACCCGTCCGGGGGAGCGCTGGCGGCCAACGCGGTGATGGCCGCGGGCCTGATCCGGATCGGCGAGGCGGCCCGCCGCATCATCGACGGCAGCGCCGGGCGGGCCGTCGCCCACGCCACGTCGGGGCCGTGCCTGCAGCAGAACCTGGTGTGCGTGCTCGAGGGAGAGGGGGCCTGATGGGCAAGGAGCGGGTCGCGGTCGTCGGCATCGGCCAGACCCATCACCAGGCCACCCGGGGCGACGTGTCGATCGCCGGGCTGGTGCGCGAGGCCGCGGTCGAGGCCCTGGCCGACGCCGGCATGACCTGGGCCGACATCGACGCCGTGGTCATCGGCAAGGCGCCCGACTTCTTCGAGGGCGTGATGATGCCCGAGCTGTACCTGGCCGACGCGCTGGGGGCGGTGGGCAAGCCCATGCTGCGCGTGCACACGGCCGGCTCGGTCGGCGGCTCGACTGCGCTGGTGGCCGCCAGCCTGGTCCAGGCCGGCATCCACCGGCGGGTGCTCACCGTCGCCTTCGAGAAGCAGTCCGAGAGCGAGGCCATGTGGGCGCTGACGCTGCCCATCCCGTTCTCGCCACCGCTGGTGGCGGGGGCCGGCGGCTACTTCGCTCCCCACATCCGGGCCTACATGCGCCGCTCGGGGGCCCCCGAGCACATCGGGGTGCTGGTGGCGCTGAAGGACCGCAGGAACGCCCTCAAGAACCCCAAGGCCCACCTCCACGAGGAGGGCATCACGTTCGAGTCGGTCCACGACTCGATGATGCTGTGGGACCCGCTGCGCTACTCGGAGACCTGCCCGTCGTCCGACGGCGCCTGCGCGATGGTCCTGACCGACGAGGCCGGGGGCGACGCCGCCGACCACCCGGCCTGGATGCTGGGCGGGGCCATGCGGTCCGAGCCCACCATGGCCCCCGGCCGCGACGAGGTGAACCCGCAGGGCGGGCGGGACTGCGCCGCCGACGTCTACGCCCAGGCCGGGATCACCGACCCCCGCCGCGACATCGACGTGGCCGAGGTCTACGTCCCGTTCTCGTGGTACGAGGCGATGTGGCTCGAGAACCTCGGCTTCGCCCCCGAGGGCAAGGGCTGGACCCTGGTCGAGGACGGGTCCACGGCCATGGACGGCGACATCCCGTGGAACCCGTCGGGCGGGGTGCTCTCGTCCAACCCGATCGGCGCCTCGGGGATGATCCGCTTCGCCGAGGCCGCCCTCCAGGTGCGGGGCCGGGCCGGCGAGCACCAGATCGACGGCGCCCGGCGGGCGCTGGGCCACGCCTACGGCGGCGGCTCGCAGTTCTTCGCCATGTGGGTCGTGGGCGCGGACAAGCCCACGTCCTGACGGCCGACACGACACACGACAGCACACGGACACGGAGGACGGATGGGACGGCTCGACGGCAAGGTGGCGATCATCACCGGCGGGGCGCGCGGCCAGGGGGCGGCCGAGGCCCGCCTGTTCGCCGCCGAGGGGGCCAGGGTCATGGTGGCCGACGTGCTCGACGAGGAGGGCACGGCCGTGGCCGCCGAGATCGGCGACGCCGCCCGCTACACCCACCTGGACGTCACCGACGAGGGCCAGTGGGCGGCGGCGGTCGCGCTCACCGAGGCGACGTTCGGGCCGGTCACCGTGCTGGTCAACAACGCCGGCATCCTCCACTTCCAGTCGATCCACAAGACCGAGCTGGCCGACTTCGAGCGGATCATGGCGGTCAACGTGACCGGCGTGTTCCTGGGCATGAAGGCGGTCACCGCCTCGATGGAGCGGGCCGGCGGCGGCGCCATCGTCAACATCTCGTCGACGGCCGGCCTCCAGGGCCTGCCCTTCCTCGGCGCCTACGTGGCCAGCAAGTGGGCGGTGCGGGGCCTGACCAAGACGGCCGCCATCGACCTCGGGCACAAGAAGATCCGGGTCAACTCGGTCCACCCCGGCGGCATCGACACCCCGATGGTGGCGGGCACGACCGCGGACGCCCCCTTCTACAAGCGGCTGCCCGTGTCCCGCATGGGCTCGCCCGACGAGGCGGCCCGGGCCGTGCTGTTCCTCGCGTCCGACGAGGCCAGCTACATCGCCGGCGCCGAGCTGGCGGTGGACGGTGGCGCCACCTGCGGCGACCTCGCCCTCATGAGCTGACCCCGGGCGCGCCGGTGGGGACCATCTGCATCACCGGCTCGGCCGGCGGCATCGGCGCCGCCACCCGGGCGATCCTGGAGGCCGAGGGCCACCGGGTCGTGGGCGTCGACGTGACCGGCGCCGAGGTCACGGCCGACCTGTCCAGCCCGGCGGGCCGCGCCGCGATGGTGGCCGGCGTGACCGCGGCGACCGCCGGGGTGCTCGACGGCCTGGTGGTGGGAGCCGGCGTCCAGGGCACGGCCCCGGCGCTGGTGGTGGGGGTCAACTACTTCGGCGCCGTCGCCACCCTCGACGGCCTGCGCCCGCTGCTGGCTCGGGCGACCGGGTCCGGGGCCGTCGCCATCAGCTCCAACTCGGCGACCACGACGGCCGGCGTCGACGGGGCCACCGTCGCCGCGTGCCTCGCCGGCGACGAGCCCGCGGCCGTGGCCGCCGCGGAGGCGGCCGGCCCCTACGCCGACTACCCGTCGACCAAGCTGGCCCTGGCCCGCTGGGTCCGGCGCCGGGCGCCGACCCCCGCCTGGATCGGGGCCGGCATCCGGCTCAACGCCGTCGCCCCCGGCCCGACCGCCACGCCGATGACCGCAGCGCTGGCGATGCCGGTGCTCGACCTCGGCGACGTCTACCCGGTGCCGATCGCCCGGCTGGCCACGGCCGACGAGCAGGCGGCGGTGATCGCCTTCCTGCTGTCACCGGCCGCGGCCTATGTGGTGGGGGCGGTGGTGCCGGTCGACGGCGGCGGCGAGGCCGCCGTGCGGGCCGAGGACTGGCCCTCGCCCCGGCCCTGAGCCCGGGGGAGCGGACCCGGGGCGGGGGGGGCGGTCAGGGCAGGATGAGGTGGCTGTCGCCGAACTCGTGCCAGCGGTAGCCCCGCTCCACCGCCGAGGCGTACGACCAGTCGACGAGGTCGCGGCCGCCGACGGCCTCGAGCATCGCCAGGTGCGACGACTCGGGCTCGTGCCAGCCGGTCAGCAGGCCGTCGACCACCCGCACTCCCCGCTCGGACGTGACCACCAGGTCGGTCCAGCCGCGCCCGGGATGGGCCCAGCCGTCGTCGTCGGCGGTCGTCTCCAGCGCCCGCACCACGGTGGTGCCCACCGCCACCACCCGCCGGCCCTCGGCGTGGGCGGCGTTGACGAGCGTGGCCGTGGCCGCCGGCACCGCGTAGCGCTCCGCGTAGGGCGGCTCGTTGGCCTCCTGGGACGACACGCCGGTGTGGAGGGTGATGGGGGCCACCATCACGCCCCGGGTGACCAGGTCGGTGACCAGGGCGTCGGTGAAGGGCCGGGCCGCGCTCGGCATCTCCGCCGAGCCGGGCTCCCGGGAGAAGACCGACTGGTAGGCCGCCACCGGCCAGGCCCGGTCGGCGTGGGTGTATCGGATCGGCTGGCCGTGGCCGCCGAGGTAGGCCAGCAGCTCGCCGGGCACGTCCACGCGGGCCAGCCACAGCCGGGCCACCCCTGTGCCGGCGGGGTAGGGGGCGAGCAGGTCCGCCCGCCCGCCGCCGGCCAGGGCCAGCGTCCCCGGCGGGCGGCCCACGTAGCGCTCGGTGCCGGGCCCGGCCGGGCGCCGGGGCTCGACCACCCAGAACCCGCCGGGCTGCTCGGTCGACAGGTGGAGGCGGATCTCCTCGCCGTCCGGCCCGCGGGCGTCGAGGGCGGCGGGAATGACCGCCGACGTGTTCACGACCAGCAGGTCGCCGGGGTCGAGGGCCTCGCCCAGCTCGGCGAAGCGGCGGTGCAGGACCCGCCCGCTGACCCGGTGGGCCTCCATGAGGCGGACCTCGGCCCGGGCGTCGTCGCCCAGCCGGCCGCCCTCGCGCTCCAGCTCCACCGGGGTGCCGGCCTCGGCCCCCTCGGGGATCCGGAACGACCGCAGCGACGTGTGGACGCGGCGGTCCGGCCCCGCGCGGACGGCGGGCACAGCAGCCGGGAAGGGGGCCGGCGGGGGGGCGGCCATCCCGTCGCCCACCAGCGGCGACCGGGCGGCGTCGACGAGCCTCACGACGTGACCGTCGCCAGGTCGTCCGCCGGCGCGGCCCCCAGCAGGTCGTCGACCCGGTAGCGGCCGCTGGGCCGGCGCTCGTCGATCAGCCGGACCAGGCCCGGCACCCGGCTCTCGGGGGTGGGCCGGTCGGAGATGTCCTCGCCGGGGAAGGCGTCCTGGTGCATGCGGGTGCGCATGTCGCCGGGGTCGACCCAGTACACCCGCACGCTGTCCTCCTCGGCCGCCAGAACCCGGCTGAGCTGCTCCAGCGCCGCCTTCGAGGCGCCGTAGCCACCCCAGCCCTCGTAGCCCTCCACGGCGGCGTCCGAGGTCACGTTGACCAGGGCGCCGTGGTGGTCGCGGAGGTGGGGGAGGGCGGCCTGGGCGATCCGCAGCGGGGCGACGACGTTGGTGGCCAGCACGCGCACGAGGTCGCCGGTCCGCAGCCAGGCCACGTGGGGGAGGGGGCTAGGACCGAGCGTGCCGGCGTTGTTGACCACCAGCTCCAACGGTCCCTGGCCGGCTGCGGCGCTGACGAGCGCGGCCACGTGCACGGGGTCCTCGATGTCGCCCGCCAGGGCGATCACGGTGCCGGGTCCGGCGGCGTCGACGGCGGCCCGGGCGGCCTCCAGGTCGGCGGCGCCCCGGGCGTCGATCGTCAGGTTCCAGCCGTCGGCGGCCAGCCGCTCGGCGAGCGCTCGCCCGAATCCCCTGCTGGCACCGGTGATGACAGCTGATCTGCGCACCTCGCGCTCCCTTCGTCTGCTCTATCGTCAACGTAGGGAGCGGGAGCGCCGGCGCCATCGGGCCGGCGAACGGTTCTGCCTCGGTCGGAGGTCCTAGGCCCGGGGGCCGGGGCCAGCCACCACACCACGAGCACGGCCACGGCGACGGCCGCCACCTGGGCGGCGGCGCCCACGCCCCGGGCCCGGGCGAACTCGGGGCCGGCCAGGCCGGCGTCGGCGGCCGAGCGGGCCAGCGCCGGCAGACGGGCGGCGGCCACCGCCGCCCCGCCCACCGCCACCAGGGCCACCACGATGCGGCCGGGACGTGCAGCCCGGACGGCGGCGGCCGGGGCGGGGGCCAGGCCCCAGGCGCCGGGCCGCACGGTCACGACCGCCAGGGTGACGCCGGCGGCCAGCAGGCTGGCGGCCACCGCGTCGGCCGGCCGGTGGAGCTCGGCGACCAGCACCGCGACCCCCACGGCCCCGGCGTAGGCGGTGCCGGCCACCGCCACCAGCCCCCGGCGGGCCGGCGGCGCCACCAGCACGGCGCAGGCGGCCACGGCGGTGGCCAGCGCGGTGTGGCCGCTGGGAAAGGTGTTGTCCACCAGGTAGTGCTGGTTGCCGATCGAGGCCAGCCGGGGGCGGTCGCCCACCGCCAGCTTGAGCACCTCGGCCAGCGCCACCGACCCGGCCACCGCGGTGACGACGGCCGCGGTGCGAGCCCGGGGTCCGCGCCGGGCCACCCAGACCACCAGCGCCACGGCCCCGGCGCCGGCCACCACGCCGGCCAGCAGCGCCAGCCGGTCGGCGCCGGGGTCGGTGAGCCACCAGGTGCGGATCGGCCGCCCGTCCATGGCTGCGTTCTCGACGATCTGGCCGCTGCGGGTGCGCACGGCCACCAGGTAGGCGACCACGACCCCCAGCGCGCAGGCGGCGGCGCCGGCC
>DASXRH010000111.1:0-3355 GCA_036506715.1 Acidimicrobiales bacterium | reverse complement strand
GGGCTGGGTGAGGCGCAGCCCGAGGAACGGCGCGCCCAGCAGCAGCAGCACGGCGATGGCGGCCGTGGCCACGGGGATGGGCCGGCGCATCACGACGGTGGCGATGCGGTGCCACATGCCCTGGTCCGGCGGGGTGATCGACCGCCGCCACAGGGTGAGGGCGTTGACCCGGTGGCCGAGCAGGGCCAGCAGCGCCGGCAGCACGACCAGCGAGAACAACCCGGCCAGCACGGCGACGGCCACGCCGGCGTAGGCGAAGCTGCGCAGGAACGTGATCGGGAACACGAGCGTGGCGCACAGCGAGGCCGCCACGGTCAGGGCGCTGAAGGCGACGGTGCGCCCGGCGGTGCGGACGGTGCGCACCACCGCCGCCCGGGGCTCGTGGCCGGCCCGCAGCTCCTCCCGGTAACGGGACACGACGAACAGGCTGTAGTCGATGGCCAGCCCGAGGCCGAGGGCGGTGGTCAGGTTCAGGGCGTAGACGGACACGTCCGTCACCCCCGACAACAGCTGCAGCACGAAGAACGTGCCGATGATCGACATGATCCCGATGACGAGGGGCAGCGAGGCGGCGACCACGCTGCCGAAGATGACGACCAGCAGCACCAGGGTGATGGGCAGGGCGATCATCTCGGCGGTCATGAGGTCGTGCTCGATCGTGGAGCCGACCTCGTGGAACACGGCGGCCAGGCCGCCCACCTGGACCGTGATGGGCGAGGCGGGCTCGTTGCGCTCGAGCTCGGGCCCGAGGGCGTCGATGCGCTCGTCGACCTGGTCGTCGTCGCCTTCGATGCGGGCGATGACCAGGGCCCGGTTGCCCTCGTCGTTGCGCAGCGGCGGGGCGTTGCCCTCCGACCAGTACGACACGACGTCGGTGACGCCGGGCTCGGCGGCCAGCTCCTCGGTGAGGGCCTGGCCGGCGGCGGCGGCGCCGGGGCCGTCGACGGTGCCGCCGCGGGCGGTGACCACCAGGACCATGTTGGGTACGCCGGTGTCGAACCGCTGGGCCAGCGCCTCGTCGGCCTTGGCCGATTCGGTGGACGGGTCCTCGAAGCCGCCGGAGGTCAGGTTCTCGGCGACACCGCCGCCCAGCGCACCGGCGACGAGGACGAAGAGCAGGGCGGCCACGACCACGGCCCACGAGCGGCGGGTGGCGAGGCGGGCGAAGCGGGTGAGCATGGGGAGGTCCCCTCCGGTGTTAACCACGTTACGTTATCGTCGCTATCGGACTCCCTCCGACCCCCGGATGTCCAGATGTCATCGGTCACAGCCCGCCCGACGCGCCGCCCGCACCGTGCCGAACGCTTTTGCCGCCGCCTTGACCCGTGGGTCAATCTTCCGGGCGTGTCCGAGGCCGTCACCTACCCCGGGGCCTGCGCGCCCGAGCGGACCCGCACCGTCGCGTCCCACGGCATCCACATCGCCGTCCACGAGTGGGGCGACCCCGCGGCCCCGCCGCTGGCCCTGGCCCACGGCGGATTCGACTTCGCCCGCACGTTCGACGTCTTCGCCCCGCTGCTGGCCGCGGGCGGGTGGCGGGTCGTGTCCTGGGACCAGCGGGGTCACGGCGACTCGGAGCACGCGCCGCTCTACTCGTGGGACGCCGACCTGCGCGACGCGCTCGTCGTCATCGACACGGTCACCACCGCGCCGCTCCCGATCGTCGGGCATTCGAAGGGCGGGGCGATCATGGTCCAGTTCGCCGGCGCCCTGCCGCACCGGGTGTCGCGCCTGGTCAACATCGATGGCCTCCCCACCGGCCGGTCGATGCCCGACGTCCCCGACCACGAGCGCACCAAGATGCTCGCCGGCGAGCTGGCCGGCTGGCTCGACTTCCGGCGGGCGGCGCTCACCAGGCAGCGCCGACCCGACACACTCGACGGGCTGGCCCGCCGGCGCGCGGCGATGAACCCCCGGCTGGCGCCCGAGTGGCTCCGCTACCTGGTGTCGGTGGGCGCCCGCCACGATGCCGACGGCTGGCGGTGGAAGATCGACCCCTCGCTGCGGCTCGGCGGCTTCGGCCCCTGGCGGCCCGAGTGGGCGATGGCCCGGCTGCCCGGGCTGAGCATGCCGATGCTGGCGGTGCTCGGCATGCAGCCCGAGATGATGGGGTGGGGCACGCCACCCGACGAGGTCCGCCGCCACCTGCCCCTCGGGAGCCGGGTCGCCGTGCTGGAGGACGCCGGCCACTTCGTCCACATCGAGCAGCCCGAGCGGGTGGCCGGGCTGGTCCTCGACTTCCTGGGGACGCCGCGATGACCGTCACGATCCGTCACAACAAGGTCGACCTGGCCCTCCACTCGCTGCGGGACGGCGTGGGCCGACCGCTGCTGCTCCTCCACGGGCTGGGCGAGCGCTCGCCCGACGCCGTGCCCGACCACCTGTCCTCGTGGTTCGGGCCGGTGTGGGCGCTCGACTTCACCGGCCACGGGGCGTCCTCGGTCCCGCCCGGCGCCGGCTACTACTGCGAGCTGCTCATGGCCGACGCCGACGCCGCGCTGGCCCACCTGGGCCCGTCCACCGTGTACGGCCGGGGGCTCGGCGCCTACGTGGCGCTGCTGATCGCCGGCTCCCGGCCCGACCTGGTGCGGGGCGCCGTCCTCGACGACGGCCCCGGGCTGGTGGGCGGGGGGACCGAGCCGGGCACGTCCTTCGTCCTCGGCGCCCCGCTGCCGGCCGGCGGCACGCCCGACCCGTACGCGCTGCTGGAGCTGAGCCAGGACGTCCGGCCCGCCGACTACGCCGCCACCTTCGCCCGCCAGGCCACCACGCTGTCCGGGCTCGACTGCGCGCTGGCGGTGGTCGCCATGGTCCGGCCGCCGTGGCTGGCGGCGGTGGCCGCCGAGCCGGGCGTGCGGGAGATCGGCCGCGACCGCTGCACGGAGCTGTTCCTCGGCATCGACTAGTGCTGGCTCAGGCGTCGCGGGACGCGACGAACCAGGCCAGGTCGACCAGCTCGTCGCGGGCCTCGGCGGTGACGTCGGCCGCCTCGATGGCGTCGACCGCCCGGCTGGTGAGCACGACGATCAGCTCCTCGACCTGGGCCACCGCTCCGGTGTCGACCAGGACGTGCTGGATGCGGGCCACGTCGGCGTCGGACAGATCGGGGGCGCCCACCCGGGCAAGCGCCGCCGCCCCCGGGCCGGTGGCCCGCTCGGTGGCCACGGCCAGCAGCGGGGTGGGCTTGCCCTCCCGCAGGTCCTGGCCCACGGGCTTGCCGGTGCGGGCCGGGTCGCCGAAGGCGCCGAGCAGGTCGTCGCGCAGCTGGAACGCCTCGCCCAGCGGGTCGCCGTACGCCGACAGCGGGCCCTCGAGGTCGCCCAGCCGGCCGGCGAGCGCCGCGCCGACGTGCAGG
>DASXRH010000110.1:0-5744 GCA_036506715.1 Acidimicrobiales bacterium | reverse complement strand
TCCCGGGCCCGGGCGACGGCCCGCAGCCGTTCGATCGGGTGCACGCGCCCGACGCTACCGGGCGGGCGGGTGGTCACATCAGAAGCCGCCGCCCGGCTTCCAGATCATCAGGTACACCATGACGATAAGCAGCACGGTCATGATGGCCTCGCCGTTGACCACCTTGCGCTCGTCGCCCTGGCGCTGGCCGGCCAGCACCAGCGCGTGGAAGACGCCGTTCATGGCGACCCACACCACGAGCGCCAGCGACACCCAGGTGTCGCTGAAGTCGTAGAGCCGCACGCCGCCGACGCTGCTGCTGAAGATGCAGCCGATGCCGAACAGGCCGGCCAGGATCAGCGCCGGCGAGTACACGGTGCGGCCGGCCCGCTCGACCACGCCGAGGGCGCCGTCGCGGCCACCGGGCACCACCGTCAGGATGGCCGGCGCGAACGCCACCACCACCGACAGGATGTGCAGGAACAGGCTGATCTTGAAGCCGGTGCTCACGGTGCCTCCCAGGCGGCCGGGGCGGGGTGCCCCGCCGGGAAGCTAGCCCCGCCGGGATCTGCTCGGCGAGAACACCATCCACTACTTTCTCCGCCGTGGCGACCGACCCCCCTGGAGACCTCACGCTCGCGCCGCTCGACGGCCAGCCGCGCAGCCTCGACGGCTGGCTGACCACGTTCCACCTGGCCGCCGTGATCCTCGACCCGTACACGTACGAGAGCGCCTGGCTGCTGGAGACCGCGGGGCGGATCCTCACCGACTTCCGGGGCGCCGACTGCCGCATCGCCTTCGTGGTCACCGCCGACGCCGACGACGCCCGCGAGTTCCTGGGGCCGTGGGCCTCCCAGATCCTGACGTTCGCCGACCCCGACCGCGACCTGGTCAAGGCCCTCGGCCTCAACGAGTTGCCCGCCTTCGTCCACCTGCGCCAGGACCGCTCGGTGGCCGCCCTCGCCGAGGGCTGGGACCCGCCCGAGTGGCGCCACGTCGCCTCCGAGCTGGGCAAGGCGATGAGCTGGTCCCGCCCCACCATCCCCGGTCCCGGCGACCCCCAGCCCTACGCCGGCTCGCCGGCGCTGGGCGCCTGATCCCCTACCTGCGCACGCCGCCCTGGGTCATGCCGAGGACGTCGAGCGCCCGGTCCAGCTCCTCCTCGCCGAGCAGCCCGCGCTCGAGGACGATCTCCCGCACGCTGCGGCCGGTGGCGATGCTCTCCTTGACCACCTCGGCGGTGGCCTCGTAGCCGATGTAGGGGTTGAGCGAGGTGCCGAGGGACGGGCTCAACTCGGCGTAGGTGCGGCACCGCTCCTCGTCGGCCTCGATGCCGGCCACCGCCCGGTCGGCGAACAGGCGCGTGACGTTGGCCAGCAGCCGGATCGACTCCAGCAGGTTGCGGGCGATCACCGGCAGGTAGACGTTGAGCTCGAAGTTGCCCTGCGAGCCGGCGAAGGCCAGGGCGGCGTCATAGCCGATGACCTGGGCCGCCACCTGGGTCATGGCCTCGACCATCACCGGGTTGACCTTGCCCGGCATGATCGACGAGCCGGGCTGGAGGTCGGGCAGGCGGATCTCCGCCAGCCCGGTGCGGGGGCCGCTTCCCATCCAGCGGATGTCGTTGCCGATCTTGATCAGCGCGACCGCCAGCGTGCGCAGCCCCCCCGACAGGGCGACGAGCGCGTCGCGGGCGCCCTGGGCGGCGAAGTGGTCGGCCGCCTCGGTGAGCGGCAGCTCCAGCTCGCGCGCCAGCCGGATGATCACCGCGTCGGCGAAACCGGGCGGGGCGTTGAGCCCGGTACCGACGGCGGTGCCACCGAGCGGCAGCTCCCCGACGGCGGGCAGGGCCACCCGCAGGCCGTCGGTGGCGTTGGCCACCTGGGCCGCGTAGCCCCCGAACTCCTGGCCGAGGGTGACGGGGGTGGCGTCCATCAGGTGGGTCCGCCCCGACTTGACCACGGTGGCGAACTCGCGGGCCTTGGCCCGCAGGGCCACGATCAGGTACTCGAGCGCGGGCACGAGCACCCGGGTCACCTGCTCGGCCGCCGCCACGTGGATGGCCGACGGGAACACGTCGTTGGACGACTGCGACGCGTTGACCTCGTCGTTGGCGTGCACCGGCCGGCCCAACCGGTCCGATGCCAGCCGGGCGATGACCTCGTTGGCGTTCATGTTCGAGCTGGTGCCGGAGCCGGTCTGGTACACGTCGAGGGGGAACTGGTCGTCGTGGCGACCCTCGGCCACCTCGGCGGCGGCGGCCGCCACCGCCTCGGCCACGTCGGGGTCGATCACCCCCAGGTCGGCGTTGACCCGGGCGGCGGCCCCCTTGATGCGGGCCAGGGCGGCGATCAGCGACCGCTCCAGCCGCACGCCCGAGATGGGGAAGTTCTCCACGGCCCGCTGGGTCTGGGGCCCCCACAGGGCGTCGACCGGCACCCGGACCTCGCCCATCGTGTCGTGCTCGATGCGGAACTCGTCAGTGGCCACGACGGCGACGGTACCGACCGCAGCGGCGATCGGCTCGATGGTGGCACCGCCACGGACAGCTCACGGCGCTGGTCAGCGCCCACCTCGGGCCGTCCACCGACGTGACCGGCGCGTCACCTCCCGCCTACGGTGCCCGGCCGATGACCGAGTTCGCCTACACCCAGCTGCTGCCGCTCGGACCGGACGAGACGACCTACCGGCTGGTGACGACCGACGGCCTCGGCAGCTTCACCGCGGGTGGGCACCGCTTCCTCACGGTCGAGCCGGAGGTGCTGACGGACCTCACCGCGCTGGCCATGCACGAGATCGCCCACTACCTGCGGCCCGGCCACCTCGGCCAGCTGCGGACCATCCACGACGACGCCGGGGCCTCGGCCAACGACCGCTTCGTCGCCCTCGACCTGCTGAAGAACGCCTGCATCTCGGCCGGCGGCGTGCTGCCCATGTGCCAGGACACCGGCACCGCCATCGTCAAGGGCAAGAAGGGCCAGTTCGTGCTGACCGGCGGGGGCGACGAGGCCGCCATCGCGCGTGGCGTCTTCGACACCTACGAGCGGGACAACCTGCGCTACAGCCAGATGGCCCCGCTCACCATGTGGGACGAGGTCAACACCCGCACGAACCTGCCGGCCGAGATCAAGGTGGCCGCGGTCGACGGCGACGCGTACACGTTCATGTTCATGGCCAAGGGCGGCGGCTCCGCCAACAAGAGCTACCTGTTCCAGGAGACCAGGGCGCTGCTCAACCCGGCCAGCCTCACGGCCTTCCTCGACGAGAAGCTGCGGGCGCTGGGCACCGCGGCCTGCCCGCCATACCACCTGGCCGTGGTGATCGGGGGCACGTCCGCCGAGTTCGCGGTCGAGACCGCCAAGCTGGCCTCCACCCGCTACCTCGACCGGCTGCCCACCGAGGGCAGCGACGCCGGCCACGGCTTCCGCGACGTCGAGCTGGAGGCCGAGATCCTGGCCCAGGTGCAGGCGTTCGGCATCGGCGCCCAGTTCGGCGGCAAGTACTTCTGCCACGACGTGCGGGTCGTCCGCCTCCCCCGCCACGGCGCCTCGTGCCCGGTGGCGCTGGCCGTGTCGTGCTCGGCCGACCGCCAGGCGCTGGCCAAGATCACCCACGACGGCGTCTACCTCGAGCAGCTCGAGCACGACCCCGCCCGCTTCCTGCCGGAGGTCGACGACGCCACTCTGGGCGACGACGTGGTGCGCGTCGACCTGGCCCGGCCGATGGACGAGATCCGGGCCCAGCTGTCCCGCTACCCGGTGAAGACCCGGCTGTCGCTGTCCGGCCCGATGGTCGTGGCCCGCGACATCGCCCACGCCAAGGTCAAGGAGCGGCTCGACGCCGGCGAGGGCATGCCCGGGTACCTGCGCGACCACTGCGTCTACTACGCCGGCCCGGCCAAGACCCCCGAGGGCATGCCGTCGGGCTCGTTCGGCCCCACCACCGCCGGCCGCATGGACGCCTACGTCGAGGAGTTCCAGGCCGCCGGGGGCAGCATGGTCATGCTGGCCAAGGGCAACCGCAGCCGGCGGGTGACCGACGCCTGCGCCGCCCACGGCGGCTTCTACCTGGGCTCCATCGGGGGCCCGGCCGCCCGCCTGGCCCAGGACTGCATCCGCAAGGTCGAGGTGCTCGAGTACCCCGAGCTGGGGATGGAAGCCGTGTGGCGCATCGAGGTCGAGGACTTCCCGGCCTTCGTGGTGGTCGACGACAAGGGCCACGACTTCTTCGACGAGGTCAGCCGGCCCGTCGACATCCGCACCCCCACCCGCGCCCGCCGTTGACACGGAACTAGCTTGCGGGCTCATGCGCTACGGGATCGCCTACGCCAACGTCGGACCGTTCGCCACGCCGGACGGCGCGGCCGCCATCGCCGGGGCCGCCGAGGAGGCGGGGTTCGAGTCGCTGTGGACCGTCGAGCACGTGATCGTGCCCCGCCAGTACTCGTCGACCTACCCCTACGCCCCCAGCGGCAAGATGCCGGGGGCCGAGGTGTTCGACCTGCCCGATCCGCTGATCTGGCTGACCTGGGTGGCGGCCCGCACCGAGCGGATCCGGCTGGCCACCGGCATCCTCATCCTCCCCCAGCGCAACCCGCTGATCACCGCCAAGGAGGTGGCCACCCTCGACCAGCTCTCGGGCGGCCGGGTGATGCTCGGCGTGGGGATCGGGTGGCTGGAGGAGGAGTTCCGGTTCCTCGGCGTCTCGTGGGAGGACCGGGTGGCCCACACCGAGGAGTACGTGGAGGTGATGCGGGCCCTGTGGCGGGAGGAGGCGGCGTCGCATGCCGGGTCGCTGACGTTCACCGAGGCCATCAGCCTGCCCCGGCCCGCCGCCGGGTCGGTGCCGATCGTGGTGGGCGGCCACTCGCCGGCCGCGGCGCGCCGGGCCGGGCGCATCGGCGACGGGTTCTTCCCCGCCAAGGGCGACCTGCCGCTCCTGCTCGACCAGATGCGCAAGGCCGCCGACGAGGCCGGGCGCGACCCCGACGCCATCGAGGTCACGTGGGGCGGCACCGACGTCGGCCGGGGCGGCCAGGAGGCGGTCGACGAGGCGGGCCGGCTGGCCGAGCTGGGCGTGTCCCGGCTGGTGATCCCGCCGCCCTCCTACGACCCGGCCGGGGTGGCCGACGGGTTGGCCCGGATCGGCGCCGAGGTCATCGCCGCGGGCGCGTGAGGGCGCCGTGACCGACCTGGCCCGACCCGCCCCGCGGGTGGCGGTGGTGGGCGGCTACGACGCGACGCCCGCGGTGGTGGCCGCCGCGGAGGAGGTGGGCCGGCTGCTGGCCCAGCGCGGCTGCCTGGTCGTCACCGGCGGCCGCCGGGGCGTGGCCGAGGCGGCCAGCCGGGGGGCGGTGCTGGCGGGCGGGACCACCCTCGGCATCCTGCCCGGCACCCGCCGGGCCGAGGCCAACCCCTACGTGACCGTGGCCGTGCCCACCGGCCTGGGCGAGACGCGCAACGCGCTGGTGGTCATGGACGCCGACGCCGTCATCGCCCTGCCGGGCGCCTACGGCACCCTGTCCGAGGTCGCCCACGCCCTGCTGTCCGGTATCCGGGTGGTGGTGCTCGGCGACGGGTGGGCGATCGGCGGCACGCTGCCGGCCGCGTCGCCGGCGGAGGCCGTCGACCTGGCCCTCGGCCATTCCTGAAAGACTCGGGCCATGAGGTACGGCATCGTCGAGGGGGAGCCCGGCATCTTCCCGGATCCCATCGCCCGCGTGTTCCGCGCCATCGGTGGGCTGTTCGGCGGGCGGCGGAAGGACG
>DASXRH010000109.1:0-2442 GCA_036506715.1 Acidimicrobiales bacterium | reverse complement strand
CCCCAGTTCAGGGGCTATGTCAGGCGAACCTGTGTTCGCTCCGGCCGCCCTGCCAGGTGAACCAGGCGCCACCCCTGAGGTCGGGGCGACAGTCAGGCGGGCAGGCGGGCCAGGAACGCCGCCACGACCGCGTCGACCGGTCGGTCGAGGCCGGCGGCGGCCGGCACCACGGCCCCGCGCCCGTCGTCGTCGAGGCCGAGCAGCCGCACCAGCGGCTCGGGGTCCCAGCGGCGGTAGGCGGCGCACTGGAAGCGGGCGGCGGCCCGGGTGCGGCGCTGGCTGATCCCCACCAGCTTGCGGCGCTCGGGGTCGGTCACCTCGCCGGCGCCGACGGTGGCGAAGCACACCAGCCGGCCCAGCGGCCCGCACGCGAGCGCGCCCTCGTGGACCTCGGTCGGCGCCACCCCCAGGTCGGCCAGCGCGCCCTGCCAGGCCCGGCCGAGCCAGCCCGCGGCCCGGCCCACGTCGGCCTCCCACAGCGGGTCGCCGGCCGGCAGCACCACGTCGACCCACACGGTGTCCCCCGGGACCACGAGCACCGCGCCCCCGCCCGAGCGCCGGCGCACGACGTCGATGCCGGCGGCGGCGGCCGCCACCCAGTCGACCAGGTCGTCGCCCTGGGTCGAACCCAGCACCAGGGCCGGGGCCGTGGCCTCCAGCACCCACACGGCCCGGCCGGGGTCGTCGGGCACGGGCTCGGCGTGGAGGTCGGCGGCCGACGCCCGCAGGTGCCGCACGTCCCAGCCCGGCGCGGTGCTCACGCCGCGATCTGGAGGTACGGCGTCCAGGTCTCGGGCACGGGGCCGACCGCGAACGTCAGCCAGCTGGTGCCGCGCGGCGGGGCCGGCTGGCGCCGCAGCCGCATCGACGTCTCGTGGAGCATGCGGTCGCGCTTGCGGACGTTGCAGGGCCGGCACGCGGCCACCACGTTGTCCCACGCGTGGGTGCCGCCCCGGCTGCGGGGCACGACGTGGTCGATGCTCTCGGCCGGGCCGTTGCAGTACTGGCAGCGGTGCCCGTCGCGGGCGAAGACCGAGCGCCGGTTGAGCGGCGTGTTCCACCGGTAGGGCACCCGCACGAACCGCCGCAGCCGCACCACCGAGGGCACGGCCATGACCAGGTGGGCCGAGTGCATGAGCGAGTCGCTGGCGTGGAGCATCTCGGCGGTCTCGGCCAGGACGAGCACGACCGCCCGCCGGTCGCTGACGACGCAGAGCGGTTCGAACGTGGCGTTCAGCACCAGCGCCCGGCTCATGGGCGCAAACGCTACAGGCGAGCGGACCGCTTGGGACGGCCGTTTGGGGTGCCCTGGCGGCGCGGATCAGCGCCCCGCGGCGCGGCACCACCGGAGGTAGGTGACGAGGTCGCCGGGCGCCGGCGGCCGGTCGCCGGCCCCGCCGTAGGCGGTCTGCAGCCGGAACCGCAGGTAGTCGGGGGCGGGCAACGGCAGGAACGGCCGCCGCCGCCACCAGCCCGGCGCCGCCAGCACCAGCGCCTGGCGGACCCCGGTCGCCCACAGCGACGGGTGGCGGGCCACGGCCCCGACAGCCGCCAGGGCCCAGCGCGGGTCGACCGCCCCACCGCGGCCGTCGCCCCTCCCCTCGCCGGCGGTCATCGGGGCGAGGCTACCGGCCGTCAGCGCACGCCGACGTCGTGGCCGACGCCCCGCCAGCCCACCGCCGCCGCCCCCACCAGCGGCCCCTCGTCGCCGAGGCCGGCGGGCACGATGCGGGCGCCGCGGGCGAACTCGATCCGGGCCCGGGCGTCGAGCTCCTCCTGGGCGGCGGTGAAGAACGCGGCGCCGTAGCCCAGCGCCACCGACCCGGCCACCACCGCCAGGCGCAGGTCCAGCAGGTTGACCACCGACGCCACCGCCCGCCCCACCAGCGTCCCGGTGCGCCGCCGCACCGTGTCGTCGGCCTCGGACGGCGGGCGGCCGATGACCGCGGCGATCGACGGCCCCGAGGCCTCGGCCTCCAGGCAGCCCCGGGCGCCGCAGGCGCACAGCCGGCCGTCCGGCTCGACGATGACGTGGCCGATGTGGCCGGCGTTGCCCCCGGCCCCGTCGAGCAGCCGGCCGTCGACGACGATGCCGCCGCCCACCCCGGTCGAGACGACCAGCGCGATGTAGTCGCGCTGCCCACGGGCGGCACCCACCCAGCCCTCCCCCAGCGCCAGCGCCTTGGCGTCGTTGTCGACGTGGGCGGGGAGCCCGGTCAGCTCGGCCAGCCGGCCCCGCAGCGGGAACCCCCGCCAGGCGGGGATGTTGAGCGGCGACACCGCCTCGCCCCCCGGGGTCATGGGACCGCCGCACCCCGCCCCCACCACCGCCTCGTCGCCCCGGCGCACCTGGGCGACCAGCCCGGCCAGGACGTCCCACATCGCCCCGGCCGAGCCGGTGGCGGGCGTGGGGGCCGTGCACCGGTCGGTCAGCCGGCCCTC
>DASXRH010000108.1:0-3121 GCA_036506715.1 Acidimicrobiales bacterium | reverse complement strand
TGGCGGTGCTGGCCCACCGGGCCCTCGGGGCCGGCGGCGAACGGCTCGACCCGCACCACGTCGGCGCCCCAATCGGCGAGCTGGCGGACGCAGGTGGGACCGGCCCGGGCGACGGTGAGGTCCAGGACCCGCAGATCGGCGAGCGGCAGGTGCCCGCCCGGGGGCGCCGGGGCTGTCATGTGTCGACGGTCCTCACATCGCGGTGGAACGTCTCGAGAGCTTGGCATACCGACGGCGCGGCGCCTTCGGCGCGTCCTGTGGGACACTCGGTCCGTCCTCTGGGGCCGATCCGGCCGGGGAGGAGCTGCAACGGTGCCCATCCAGCGACCGAGAGGGCTCGTCGTCCTCGCGGCGACGAGGGTGGCGCCTCCGGGGGGCTCGACGTGAAGCCGACCTTGGAGCGCACGGCCCCGGTCGAGGCAGCCGCCGCCGGCGCGCTCGGCGTGACACCGCCGGGGGAGCGGTACTACCGCCATCCGGGCGACGTGCTCCGGCTCGTGCTGTGGGCGGCCGCGGCGGTGGTCCTGGCCCTGCTCATCGAGGTGGCGAAGGCCTCGACCGCCGGGGTCACCACCGACCTCGCGCGGGCGGCCGAGCATCTCGCGCCCGCCATCCGCGCGCTGGCGTTGGCGCTGGTCCAGGTGGGTGCGGTGGCGGTGCCGGTCGCCGTCGTGGTCGTGCTCCTGGCGCAGCGCCGGTTCCGCCGGTTGGGGTTCGTGGTGCTGGCCGCCGGCGCGGGCGCCGCCCTCTTCGCGCTGGTGGACGCCGGGCTCGACCTGTCCGGACGCGTGCCCGGCGCGATCAGCACCGGCACGTGGGTCGCGTCGACGCGGTTCCCGTCGCTGACCTTCCTGGCGGCCGCCGCCGCGGCCACCACGGTCGGCAAGCCGTGGTTGCCCCGCCCGTGGCGGCGGGCCGCCGACGCGTCGCTCGCCGTGCTGGCGGTGGTCATGGCCCTGGCCGGCAGCGCCGGCGGGCCCGAGCTGCTGCTCGCCATCGCGGTCGGCGCGGCCGCGGGGTGTGCGCTGCTGGTCGTCTTCGGTGCCCCGAACCGGCGCCCGTCGGCGGCGGAGATCGCCGAGGCCCTGCGCGAGCGCGGCGTCGACGTGGCCGGCCTCGAGCTCCGGCGAGCTGAGGGTGGCCGGGCCCAGCTGTACCTGGCCGAGTCGGCCGACGGGCGGGTGACGTTCGTCAAGGTCTACGGGCGGGACAGCCGGGATGCCGACCTCCTCTACCGCAGCTACCGGGTGCTGCTGCTGCGGGGACCGAACGACGACTGGCCGTCGTTGATGCTGAGGCAGGACGTCGAGCACCAGGCGCTCCTGCTCATGCTCGCCCGGCAGGCCGGGGTCCACTGTCCCGACGTCGAGTTGCTGACGTCGATGCCCGACGGCTCGATGATCCTGGGGCTCGAGCACATCGACGGCCGGCGGCTCGACTCGCTCCCGGCGGAGGACATCGACGACGACCTGCTGGACGCGGTGTGGACCGAGGTGCGGGCCATGCACGACGCCCGCATGGCCCACCGGTCCCTGCGGGCCGGCAACGTCCTGGTCGCCGCAGGCCGGCCCGTCGTCATCGACCTCAGCTTCGGGCACGAGTCGGCCACCCCCCGGGCCCAGGCGATCGACCGGGCCGAGCTGCTCGCATCGCTGGCCGACCTCGTGGGCCCCGAGCGGGCCGTCGCCTCGGCCGCCCGGGTGCTGGATCCGGACGCGCTGGCGGCGGCCGGCCCCTACCTGCAGCCGTTGGCCCTGTCGGCCACGACCCGCGCCCGGGCGTCGAAGGCCCAGCTGGGTGAGCTGCGCGCCGGCGTGGGTGCCCTCACGGGCGAGGAGCTCCCGCCGCTGGAGCGGCTGGTGCGCGTGCGGCCTCGGACGTTGTTGACCATCGCCGCGCTGACCGGGGCCTTCTACGTCCTGCTGCCCCAGCTCGCCAACGTCGGCGACAGCTTCCGCGCCCTGCGCTCGGCCAACTGGGGGTGGCTCGCCGTCGCGGTGGTGTTGTCGCTGTTCACCTACGTCGCCTCGGCCGTCGGGCTGGCGGGCGGTGTGCCGGAGCACCTGCCGTTCGTGCCGAGCGTGCTGTCCCAGACGGCGTCGTCGTTCGTCAACCGCGTGACGCCGGCCAACGTCGGGGGGATGGCCCTCAACGTGCGCTTCCTCCAGAAGGCCGGCGTCGACCCGGCCGAGGCCGTCACCGGCGTCGGGCTCAACGCCGGCGCGGGCGCCATCGTCCACCTCGTGCTGCTGGTGCTCTTCGTGACGTGGGCGGGCCAGGGCGGCGCGGGGACGTTCAAGATCCCGTCGAGCAGCAAGGTGCTGGTCGTGATCGCGGTCGCGCTCGCGCTGGTCGGGATCGTCGCCGCGACCCGGCGCGGCCGGCGGTTGCTCCGCACCCACGTCGTCGGCTTCGTGCGACGGTCGGTCACCAGCATCATCGTCCTCGCCCGGTCGCCGGCGAAGCTGGCCGCCCTCTTCGGCGGCTCGTTCGGCGTCACCCTGGCCTACATCGGCGCGCTGGCCGCAGCCGTGGCGGCGTTCGACGGCGACCTGAGCGTCGCCCAGGTCGGCGCGGTGTACCTCGGGGCGTCGGTGATCGCCGCCGCGGCCCCGACGCCGGGCGGCCTCGGTGCGCTCGAGGCCGCGCTCGTGGCCGGCCTCACCGGGGTCGGCATGGCCTCCGGCCCGGCCGTGGCCGCCGTCCTCAGCTACCGGCTGGCCACGTACTGGCTGCCGATCGCGCCCGGCTGGATCAGCTTCCGCCTCCTCGAGCGCCGCGGCCTGATCTGACGACCGCGGCCCCCCCCGACGTGCCCGTGCTGCTCACGGGCCCGGGGCGAAGGGCCACTCCTCGAACGACCGGCACCGGCCCATGGGGTCGAACTCGATGACCCACAGGTCGCGGAACAGCGCGCGGTGGGGCCGGCCGTACCGCACCTCCACCCGGATCACGGCGTGGGGGTCGTCGACGGCGACGATGGCGGCATCCATCTCGAACGCCTCGTCCGGCCCGGCGCGCTCGGCGTCCCACAGCACCCGGATGGCGTCGAGACCGCGGTGGGGCTCCTCGAACGGAGCCATCTGGTAGGTGGCGTCAGCGGTGAAGAGCTCGCCCAGCT
>DASXRH010000107.1:0-3083 GCA_036506715.1 Acidimicrobiales bacterium | reverse complement strand
CTCGATCGAGCCGATCATCCCCGCCCGGATGACCTCCTCGGTGTCGACGCCGGCGTCCTTCATGCCGGCCACGTCGTCGAAGGCGAAGCCGTCGAGCCGCTCCATCACCAGCACCCGGCGGGTGACCAGCTCGGGGTGGGGGCGGGGGATGACGTAGCCCCGCTGGTCGAGCTCCGCGAACGCCCGGGCCACGTCGAGCATGTTCTCGGCCTCGAGCCGGAAGTCGAGCTCCTCGGTGATGGTCTGGGCGAACAGCTCGACCAGCGCCGGGGGGTTGGCCAGGGCGGCGATGGGGATGCGGCCCACCAGCTTGGGGGCCAGCCAGGCCATGACCCGCAGGTCGTCACGCACGAGCCGGGCCACGGTCGGGCGCTGGACCTTGACCACCACCTTCTCGCCCGTCCGCAGGGTCGCCGCGTGGACCTGGGCGATCGACGCCGCCGCCAGCGGGGTGCGGTCGACCCAGCGGAACACCTCGTCGAGCGGGCGGCCGAGGTCGGCCTCGATGACCTCGCGCACCACCCGGAACGGCTCGGCGGGGACCTGGTCGCGGCACTTCTTGAACTCGTCGACCAGCTCGGCGGGGAAGATGCCCTCGCCCGAGGAGATGATCTGGCCGAGCTTGATGTAGGTGGGCCCCAGCTTCTCGGCCGCCAGCCGCAGCCGCCGGGAGATGCCGGACCGGCTCGCCGCCTCGCCCCGGCGCTTCTCGCGCAGCGCCCACAGCCCGACGGCGGTGCCCAGGCGGCGGGTGACCGTGGACAGCCGGGCGCCGGGCGGCCACCGGCCGGGCTGGGTCAGGGCGGGGACCTCGGCCGCCACCCGCTGCCGGACCTCGGCCAGCCCCTGGCGCCAGGCGAGGGCGGCCGGGTCGTCGAGCGTCCACGGCGCGGTGTCGCTGAAACTGCCGTGCTCGAGATCGGTGGGGGCGGGGCGCACCCTCACGAGTCTGCCGGACCCGCCGGGAGACCGGCACGTCACGGTGCCATGCGCACCACTCCGCCGGCGACCGCCACCCCCTCGGCCCGCAGCCTGGCGGCGTGCTCGGCCTCGTGGCCGGGGACCAGGCGGCCCGCCGACGTCACCACCCGCCACCAGGGCAGGCCGTCGTCACCCTCGCCGGCGAGCAGGTTGCCCACCGCCCGGGCGGCGCCGGGGAACCCGGCCTCGGCCGCCACCTCGCCGTAGGTCACCACCTCGCCCGGCCGCAGCGACTGGAGGACGCGCACCACCTCCTGCTCGAATCGGGTCATGGACACGAACCTAGAGCCGGGCGCCGACCTCGCCCGCCGGGTGGTGGTCGTCACCGGGGCCAGCCGGGGCCTGGGGGCGGGGATGGCCGCCCGGTTCGCCGCCCGCGGCCTGCGCCTGGGCCTGGTCGCCCGCACCGAGCCGGCGGCGCCGCCGGGAGCGGAGGCGCTCACCGCCGCCGTGGACGTGACCGACGCCGCCGCCGTCGACCGGTTCTGCGCCGCCGTGGTCGAGCGGTTCGGCCGCATCGACCTGTGGGTGAACAACGCGGGCCTGCTCGAGCCGATCGCGCCGGTGCGGGAGGCCGACCCGGCGGCGCTGGCCCGCAACATCGAGGTCAACGTGGTGGGCGTGCTCCACGGGTGCGCCGCTTTCGCCCGCCACGTGCGAGGCCGGCCGGGGGACGGCGTGCTGGTCTCGATCACCAGCGGGGCCGCGACCACCCCCTACGCGGGCTGGGCCGCCTACTGCGGATCCAAGGCGGCCGTGGACATGATCACCCGGGTGGTGGCGGTCGAGGAGGCCGACGCCGGCCTGCGGGTGCTGGCCGTGGCCCCCGGGGTGGTCGACACCGACATGCAGGCCGCCATCCGGGCCACGCCGGCCGACCGCTTTCCCGCGGTCGACCGGTTCCTGGCGCGGAAGCGGGACGAGGCCTTCAACTCGCCGGAGTGGGTGGCCGACCACATCCTCCGCCTGGCCTTCGACCCCGCCGCCGCCCCCGGCGACGTCGTCGTCCGCCTGCCCGACGAGGCGCGACGCTGAGCGCGCCCCGCTACCGTCCGCCCATGCGCACCCTGACCGACGACGAGCTGGCCACCCACGTCGCCGACATCGCCGAGGACGGCTACACGGTGATCGAGGACGCCATCGAGCGCGACCTGGTCGACGAGCTGGTCGACGCCCTCGAACGCCTGGAGCGGGACCTGGCGGTGGAGCCCGCCGAGAACTCGTTCGAGGGGCGGCACACCCTGCGGGTGTACAACCTCCTGGTCCACGGCGACGTCTGGGGCCGGGTCCCGACCCATCCCAACGTGCTGCCCGTGGTCGAGGCGGTGCTCGACCCCGGCTGCCTGCTGTCGTCGCTGTCGTCCATCGCCATCGGGCCCGACGAGACGCCCCAGCCGATCCACGCCGACGACCAGCTCATCCCGCTGCCCAAGCCCCACCCGCCGGTGGTGTGCAACACGATGTGGGCGCTCACCGATTTCACCGAGGCCAACGGGGCCACCCGGCTGGTGCCCCGCACCCACCGCCAGGAGTCGCCCGAGTTCGGCCGCGACTACGACTCGATCCCGGCCGTGATGGCCAAGGGCAGCGTGCTCGTGTGGCACGGCAGCCTGTGGCACGGCGGCGGGGCCAACACGACCGCCGAGCGCCGGGTGGGCATCGCCTGCAATTACTGCGCCGGCTACATCCGCCAGCAGGAGAACCAGCAGCTGGGCGTGCCGCGGGAGGTGGCCCGGGGCTTCGACGACCGGCTGGCCCGGCTGTGCGGCTACGGCATCTACAGCGGGCTCATGGGCCACATCGACAAGCGCGACCCGATCGACCTGCTGCGGGGCGGGTCGACCGGCGGCATGGTGTGGGACGCCACCTGACGCCCGGCCCGCCGGTGTCCCGGCGGGGCGAGGGTTACGGGCCGGCTCAGCCGGCCAGTGTGGTCAGCACCTGCCCGGCCAGCTCGGGGCGGCAGATCAACAGGTCGGGCAGGTAGGGGTCGGGGCGGTTGTAGACGAGCGGCGAGCCGTCGAGGCGCGAGCAGTGACAGCTCGCCGCGGTCGCGACGCCGACCGGCGCGGCGGAGTCCCACTCGTACTGGCCGCCGCTGT
>DASXRH010000106.1:0-2732 GCA_036506715.1 Acidimicrobiales bacterium | reverse complement strand
TGTACTGCTCGATGCCGAGCTCGAAGCCCTTCATGAAGATCGTCACCGTGGGGATGTTGATGCCCCCGTAGGTGCCGACCGTGCCGGTCTTCGACATGCCCGCCGCGACGTAGCCGGCGAGGAAGGCGGCCTGGTCGGTGGAGAACACCAGCTCGGCCACGTTGTCGAAGTTCCGGTCCTCGTTGGTCGCGGTGCTGAACAGGTCGTTGTCCACGATCGCGAACTTCTGATCGGGGTTGGCCTCTGCGGCGTCCGCGGTGGCGTCCCCGAGAAGGAAGCCGACCGTGATGATGATCCCGCAGTCCTGGTCGAGGAAGGCCTGGATGTTGGGGGCGAAGTCGGCCTCGCTCTGCGACTCGAGGAACTTCGACTCGGCTCCCAGCTCGTCGGCGGCGTCGGTCAGACCCTTGTAGGCGGTCTGGTTGAAGGACTTGTCGTCCACGCCTCCCGTGTCGGTGACCTGGCATCCGGTGAAGTCACTGCTCGCCCCGCTGCCCCCACCCTGTTCGGTGCTCGTGCTGCTGTCGTCGTCACCGCAGGCGGCGGCGAGGACCGTCAGCCCCAGCAGGACGGCCAGCACCTTCAGCCATCGTCGTTGCAGCATTGTCCTACGTACTCCCTCCCTGTCGAGGGCCGCACGGCCCCGAGGTCACCCGCACAGTAGTCACATTTCCCAGCCCGCCCGGCGGATCGCTGACCGCTGTACCAGCCCCGTGCGCTGGGCGTCGTCCATCCGCGCCGGCCCGCCGGCACGGCAGGGCAGACGGCCCGATCCGCCGCGCTACGGTCGGCGCCCGTGACCGGCGATGCCCCCGAACCGTTCGCGCTGGCCGCCCGCTCGGCCGCCGCGATCTCCCGGACCACGGGCGCCGACCGCCACGACGTGGCCGTGGTGCTGGGCTCGGGCTGGCGTCCCGCCGCCGATCGCATGGGCGAGGTGGTGGCCGAGGTCCCCACTGCCGAGCTGGGCGGCTTCCCGGCCGCCACCGTGCCCGGCCACCAGGGCCGGCTGCGCTCGATCCGGGCGGCCGGCGGCCGGCGGGTGCTGGCGTTCCTCGGGCGGACCCACGGCTACGAGGGCCACGACCCGGCCACGGTGGTCCACGGCGTGCGCACCGCGGTGGCCGCCGGGTGCACGACCGTGGTGCTCACCAACGCCGCCGGCGGCATACGCGCGGGCCTGGCCGTGGGCCAGCCGGTGCTGGTGGCCGACCACATCAACCTCACCGGCGGCTCGCCGGTGGCCGGCCCGCTGCCGGGCGAGGCGCCGCTGCGGTTCGTGGACCTGACCGACGCCTACAGCGCCCGGCTGCGCGAGCTGGCCCGCACGGTCGACCCCGACCTGGCCGAGGGCGTCTACGCCGGGCTTGGCGGCCCCCACTACGAGACGCCGGCCGAGATCCGCATGCTGCGGACCCTGGGCGCCGACCTGGTCGGCATGTCGACGGTGTGGGAGGCCATCGCCGCCCGCCACCTGGGCGCCGAGGTGCTGGCCCTCTCGCTGGTGACCAACCTGGCCGCCGGGCTCAGCGGCGCCCCCCTCGACCACGAGGAGGTCCTCGAGGCCGGCCGCCGGTCTGCCGAGCGCATGGGCGGCCTCCTGGCCGAGGTGGTCGACCGCCTGTGACAGCCCCCGCCGCCGCCGATCTCGCCGCCCTGGTGGCGGCGGCCGAGGCGTGGCGGGACGAGGATCCCGACCCCGAGACCCGCGCCGAGGTCGACGCGCTGCTGGCCGGGCCCGACGCCGCCGGGCTGGCCGACCGGTTCGGGGCCCGGCTGGAGTTCGGGACCGCCGGGCTGCGGGGCGAGATGGCGGCCGGGCCCAACCGCATGAACCGGGCCGTGGTCATCCGGACCACCGCCGGGCTCGCCGCCTACCTGGCGGCCACCGGGCAGGCGGGGCGGCCGGTCGTGGTGGGCTTCGACGCCCGCCACCGCTCGGACCGCTTCGCCCGCGACGCCGCCGCCGTGCTGGCGGCCGCCGGGTTCGCCGTGCACCTGGGCGACCGGCCGCTGCCCACGCCCGTGGTGGTCTTCGCCGTCGGCCACCTGGGGGCGTGCGCCGCCGTCCAGGTCACCGCCAGCCACAACCCGCCGGCCGACAACGGCTACAAGGTGTACCTGGGCGACGGGGCCCAGATCGTCCCCCCGGCCGACGCCGACATCTCCGCCCACATCGACGCGGTGGGCCCGCTGGCCTCGGTGCCCCGGGCCGCCGACGACGACCCCCGCATCGTCCCGGTCGGCGACGACCTGGTCGACGCCTACGTGGCCGGGGCGCTGGCCCAGACCACCGCGCCCGAGGTCCGGGACCTGTCGGTGGTGTACACGCCGCTGCACGGGGTGGGCTGCGACGTGCTGGCCGAGGTGCTGACCCGGGCCGGGTTCCCGCCGCCGGCGGTTGTGCCCGAGCAGGCGGCGCCCGACCCCGCCTTCCCCACCGTCGCCTTCCCCAACCCCGAGGAGCCGGGCGCCCTCGACCTGGCGCTGGCCCTGGCGGCGGGGCGGGGGGCCGACGTGGTGCTGGCCAACGACCCCGACGCCGACCGCCTGGCCGTGGCCCTGCCGGTGCCCGGCGGCGGTTGGGCGCCTCTGGCGGGCGACGAGATCGGGGTGGTGCTGGCCGACTGGCTGCTGTCCCGGGGCGAGGGCGCCGACCGGCTCGTGGTCACGACCGTGGTGTCGTCGTCGATGCTGGCCCGGCTGGCGGCGGCCCGGGGAGTGGTGGCGGC
>DASXRH010000105.1:0-4442 GCA_036506715.1 Acidimicrobiales bacterium | reverse complement strand
CAGGCCGCGCTGCGGGACGACCGCGAGGCGAGCAAGCTGCAGCGCGCGCTCAAGAGCCGCGGCGACGCGCCGCTGCTGGTCCGCGTGCTGCGCTCGCGCCTCGCCGGCGCCCAGGAGCCGGCGCAGCTCGCGGTAGAGGTTGCGCTGGAACTCGACCGGGTCGTCCTGCGGGCTCTGGGGGCGGTGGAGCCAGGCCACGCCCAGCTCGTCGTAGTTGTGGAGGTTGTGGGTGGCGGCGATGAGCGAGATGACGTGCGTGAAGCCCTGCTCGCGGATCCAGATGATCTCCTCCTGGCGGCGCACCCGGCGGTGGTTCTGCCCGTAGCCACCGGGGCGCTCGCACACGGCCAGGCGGTCCTTGAGCACCCACACGAAGTTGCGGGGGGTGATGCCCTGGGCCCACTTGCCCTTCATCGGTGCCACGACTCGGATCTCCCTCTGGTGCTCACGCGGCCGGTGCCGCCACGACGACCTGGATGGCCTCGACCGCCCGCACGGTGGCGGCCACGTCGTGGACCCGGACCATCGCGGCCCCCCGGAGCAGCGCCCACACGGCGGTCGCAACCGAGCCCTCGAGCCGGTCGCCGGCCGGCGGCACCGCGCCGGCGGCGTCGGCCCGGGCCGCCAGCGTGCCCAGCATCCCCTTGCGGCTGGTGCCCACCAGCACCGGGTAGCCGGTGGCCACCAGGACGTCGAGGTTGGCCAGCAGGTCGAGGTTGTGGGCGAGCGTCTTGCCGAAACCGATGCCGGGGTCGACGTACACGTCGTCGACGCCCGCCGCCC
Source organism: Acidimicrobiales bacterium (assembly GCA_036506715.1). Lineage (GTDB taxonomy): Bacteria > Actinomycetota > Acidimicrobiia > Acidimicrobiales > VFJN01 > ZC4RG19. The sequence goes on along the minus strand of DASXRH010000105.1, from coordinate 3,659 downwards.
GGGCGGCGTCGGCCCGAGCCACCAGGTGGTCGCGCACCTCGGTGACGACATCGGCGTAGGCGGGGGCGTCCTGCATGGTGCGGGGCTCGCCCTGCATGTGCATGGCGACGTAGGCGGCGCCCCCGGCGGCGGCGACCGCCGCCAGGGCCGGGCTGGCGCTGACGTCGGTGACCATGCGGGCGCCGGCGGCCACGGCGGCGTCGGCCACCGCGGCGGTGCGGGTGTCGACGCTGGTGGGCACGCCCTCGGCGGCCAGCGCGGTGACCACGGGCACCACCCGGCGGCGCTCCTCGTCGACCGGCACGGGCTCGGCCCCGGGGCGGGTGGACTCGCCGCCGATGTCGATCCAGTCGGCGCCCTGGGCGACCAGGGCCCGGGCGTGGGCCAGGGCGGCGGCGTGATCGAGGTAGCGGCCACCGTCGGAGAACGAATCGGGGGTCACGTTCACCACGCCCATGACCTGCCCGATGCGCCGGGGACGGCTGACCTGCACGGTCGCACATCCTAGGCCGACCGCCACCACCGAAAGAGGCTCTCTGCGCGGTCGAATTCACGCTTTCGGTGGCAGCCGAGCACGGAGCGGAGGGGCCGATCCAACGCCAGCGCACCGCAGACGAACTGGCGCGCGAAAGCAGCGAAAATCGCACAGAACGCGCGCCAGTTCGTGAGGAGGGTCGGGCCGTCAGCGCTGGCCGACGATGAAGCGCATGGCCTCCTCGCGGGTGGCCACGCTGGTGCGGAACAGGCCCCGCACGGCCGAGGTGACGGTGGTCGAGCCCGGCTTGCGCACCCCCCGCATGGTCATGCACAGGTGCTCGGCCTCGACGACCACCATGACCCCTCGCGGCGCCAGGGTGCGGTCGATCTCGTCGGCCACTTGGCCGGTGAGCCGCTCCTGGACCTGGGGGCGCTTGGCGTAGGCGTCGACCAGGCGGGCCAGCTTGGACAGGCCGGTGATGCGGCCGTCCTTGCCGGGGATGTAGGCCACGTGGGCCCTGCCGATGAACGGGATGATGTGGTGCTCGCACACCGAGTACACGGGGATGTCCCGCACCATCACCATCTCGTCGTGGCCGGCCTCGAACGTGACGGCCAGGTGGATGTCGGCCTCCTCGTGGAGGCCCGAGCAGATCTCGGCGTACATGCGGGCCACCCGCTCGGGCGTGTCGCGCAGGCCGTCCCGCTCGGGGTCCTCGCCGATGGCCTCCAGGATCTCGCGCACCGCCTTGGCGATGCGGTCGAGGTCCATCGGCGTGTCGATGGGCGGGAACTCGCGGCTGGGCCACTCGTCGCTCATGGGCGGCCTCCGATCAGGTTCCCGACGGGCGGGGCCGCATGCCCCGGCCGCGCAGCAGGCGCCGCCACACCGACTCGGCGGGGGCGGCCGGCGCGGGGCGCGCCCCGGGCGGGCGGTTGGCCTCGGCCACCGTCACGCCGGCGCGGGACTCGCGCCGGGGCGGGATGGGTGACGGCCGCTGGAGCTCGTCGAGCGGCACGTCGATGCCGGCGCCCTTGTCGATGTCGCCGAACACCTCGGCCAGGTCGCCGTCGTCGAGCGTCTCCTTGTCGACGAGGGCGGCCGCCAGCCGGTCGAGCGTCGACCGGTGGGTGGTGAGGATGAAGCGGGCGCGGTCGTGGGCGTGGTCGACCAGCCGCCGGACCTCGTCGTCGATGAGCCCGGCGATCTCGTCGGAGTAGGTGGCCTCGTGACCGTAGTCACGGCCGAGGAACACCTCGCCCGCCTTGGTGCCCAGCTGCTGGGGCCCGAGCCGCTCGCTCATGCCGTAGGTGGTGACCATGGCCCGGGCGATCTCGGTGCAGCGCTCGATGTCGTCGCTGGCGCCGGTGGTCGGCTCGCCGAACACCAGCTCCTCGGACGTGCGCCCGCCGAGCAGCATCGTCATGGTGTCGATGAGCTCGGACCGGGTCTTCAGGTACTTGTCCTCGGTGGGCAGCGCCAGCGTCCAGCCCAGCGCCCGGCCCCGGGACACGATCGACACCTTGTGGATGGGGTCGGTGCCCTCCAGCACGTGGCCGACCAGCGTGTGGCCGCCCTCGTGGTAGGCGATGACCCGCTTCTCCTGCTCGGACATGACCCGGGTCTTGCGCTCGGGGCCGGCCAGCACCCGGTCGATGGCGTCCTCGAGGGCGGCCATCGTGATGTCGGCGCCCCGGCGGCGGGCCGTGAGCAGCGCCGCTTCGTTCATGAGGTTGGCCAGGTCGGCACCGGTGAAGCCGGGGGTGCGCCGGGCCAGCACGCCGAGGCGGACGTCGGCGGCCAGCGGCTTGCCCTTGGCGTGGACGTCGAGGATGGCCTTGCGCCCCTCGAGGTCGGGCTGGTCGACCACGATCTGGCGGTCGAAGCGGCCCGGCCGCAGCAGGGCGGGGTCGAGGATGTCGGGCCGGTTGGTGGCGGCGATGAGGATGACGCCGGTGCGGGCGTCGAACCCGTCCATCTCTACCAGCAGCTGGTTGAGGGTCTGCTCGCGCTCGTCGTGGCCGCCGCCCAGGCCGGCGCCGCGGTGGCGGCCGACGGCGTCGATCTCGTCGACGAACACGATGGCCGGCGCCGCCTGCTTGGCCTTGTCGAACAGGTCGCGCACCCGGCTGGCGCCGACGCCGACGAACATCTCGACGAAGTCGGAGCCCGAGATCGGGAAGAACGGCACCCCGGCCTCGCCGGCCACGGCCCGGGCCAGCAGCGTCTTGCCGGTGCCGGGCGGGCCGTACAGCAGCACGCCCTTGGGGATGCGGGCGCCGATGGCCTGGAACCGGGCCGGGTCCTGCAGGAACTCCTTGATTTCCTGCAGCTCCTCCACCGCCTCGTCGCACCCGGCGACGTCCGCGAAGGTGACCGACGGCTCGTCCTTGCCGACCTGCTTGGCCCGCGACTTGCCGAACTGCATGACCCCCCGGCCGCCGCCCTGGATCACGTTCATGACCAGGAGGAACGCGCCTACCAGCAGCACGGTCGGCAGCAGGCTGACCAGAAGTCCGGTCCACAGCGAGTCGGCCTGCTGGTCGGTGGTGACCTCGACGGCCGGGTGGGCGTCGTGGAGGTCGTCGACCAGCTCGTCGGCGTACTCGGCCGGGAACGGCGTCTTGTACTCGGTGTCGTCGCGCAGCTTGCCGACGACGACGTGGTCGCGGTCCTTGATCTCGGCCGTCGCCACCTGGCCCTTGTCGATCGCGTCGCGGAACGCCGAGAAGTCGAGCTCGTGGCGGTCGGGCCCCCGGCTCGAGAACTGGACGACCACGAACAGCAGCGCGGCGCCGATGGCCAGGTACAGCAGGACGGCGCGGGGGAAACGTTTCACGGTGGCGATCAGGCTACCGGTGCGCTCCGCAGCGCGTCAGGCGTCGCCCCGGAACTCGCAGACGTACGGGAGGTTGCGGTAGCGCTCGGCCATGTCGAGCCCGTAGCCCAGCACGAAGGCCGGCGGGATCTCGAAGCCGACGTAGCGCAGGTCCTCCTGCGTCTTCTGGTTGCCCTGGCGGACGAACAGGGCGCACACCTCGAGGCTGGCCGGCTGGCGGGCCGCCAGGTTGCGGCGCAGGTAGGTGAGCGTGAGGCCCGAGTCGACGATGTCCTCGACCAGCACCACGTGCCGGCCGGCCAGGTCCATGTCGAGGTCCTTGACGATGCGGACCACGCCCGA
>DASXRH010000104.1:0-1700 GCA_036506715.1 Acidimicrobiales bacterium | reverse complement strand
CCGGGTGAGGGGCCGCAGCCGGGCCCCCTCCCCCGCGGCCAGCACGACGGCGCACACGTCGGTTGGGTGCGCTCCCCGGTCCTCGGGCATCATCGCCGGCATGACCACCATCGTGCAGGGAATCCAGGGGCTCCGCGACCTCGTGGGCCAGCACCTCGGCTACAGCGACTACGTCGAGGTCACCCAGGAGCAGGTCAACCTGTTCGCCGACGCCACCGGCGACCACCAGTGGATCCACGTCGACGTCGAGCGGGCCAGGAGGGAGAGCCCCTTCGGAGGCCCCATAGCCCACGGCTACCTCACCCTGTCGATGGGACCCCGGCTGGTGCCCCAGGTGGTGCAGGTCCAGGGCATCACGATGGGCGTGAACTACGGCTGCAACAAGGTGCGGTTCCCGTCGCCCGTGCCGGTGGGCTCGAAGCTGCGGGTCGGGGTCGAGCTGCTCGACGTCGAGGAGGTGACCGGCGGCGTGCAGGCCACGATGCGCTTCACCTTCGAGGTCGAGGGCGCGCCCAAGCCAGCCTGCGTGGCCGAGAACCTGCTGCGCTACTACGCCTGACGCCCGGCCGGCGGGCCCCGGTCAGGCCGACAGCCGGGAGCGGACCGCCGGCCAGCCCGGCAGCACCCGCACCGGGGCGAGGTCGGGCTCGCCGTCGAGCAGGCCCGGGGCCCGGAAGCCGGCGTCGACCGCGGCCTCGACCCAGCGCAGCGCCTCCTCGGGCTGCCCGGCCCGGGCCCACGAGCAGGCGACCTCGAAGGCCGTCTGGGCGGGGCTGCGGGGCCGGGCCGCGAACACCTGCTCGCCCACCTCGGCCGCCGCCCGGAAGCGCTCGGCGTAGTGGAGGTGGGTCTGCAACCCGCTGGCCGCCTCGACCCCGGCGGGCCCGGCGGCCACCAGCCGGGAGGCCACGGGGACGGCCCGGCCGGCGTCGGCCAGCAGCGTGGCCGGCACCAGGTTGGGCGGCCCGCCCGGCTCGGACCGGTAGGCGGCCTCGAACAGGTCGTCGGCCATCTCGACCGGCCCGGTGACGAGGGCGATGCTGGCCCGCAGGAACGTGTTGCCGCCGCCGCCGGCCTGGCGCATGAGCGACGCCGCCCGGGCCCCGTCGCCGGAGCGCAGAGCGTTCCACGCCCGCGTCTCGGCCTCGGCGATGGACGGGCGGGGCGTCAGGTCGGGAACGCCGTCCACCGGGGGCACCACCGCCAGGTTGGGGTTGCCCCGCCGCCGGCCGCGCCCCCCGCGGGCGCGGCGGCCCCCCCGGCGCCCGGACGCGGCGGCGCCCTCGGGGGCCTCGACGTCGAACGTGCCCGAGCTCTGCCCCTCGCGCAGGTCGCGGTAGTTGATGTAGGCGTAGAAGCCGAAGAACAGCAGGCCGATCAGCCCGAACTGCCCCGACCGGAAGACGATGAACCCGGCGACGATGGCGGCGCCGATCGACAGCTTGCAGGCGGTCTCGAACCCGAACAGCGTCTCGGCCACGTGGCCGCCGTCGAGGGGCCGGATGGGCAGCAGGTTGAAGATGGCCCACCAGATGCTGACCAGCTGCAGGTAGTAGAGGATCGGGTAGACGCTGAACCCGTGGCCGCCCGAGTCGAGGATCCAGCGGACACCCTGCTCCTGGCCCCAGGCGCTGAGGTAGGCGATGCGGGCGGGGATGCCCAGCAGGAGCAGCTGCGCCAGCGCGCCCGACACGCTGACC